>NZ_JAUHIU010000025.1:0-71249 GCF_032381555.1 Bradyrhizobium sp. SZCCHNPS1003 | reverse complement strand
GCTGGGATCGTCTCGCTGCAATGCTTGAAGGCTATCTACTTGCAACCCAAAGCATAAAACCGGGAATCCCGTAGCCCCTTGTGGGAGAGGGCAGCACCGCTACCAGCCCTGGAATCGCTCGGGTGAGGGGTTGTCTCCGCGAGGCATGACCTTCTGAGTGCGCCGAGAGACCCCTCACCCGGTGGCCTTCGGCCGCCACCCTCTCCCACAAGGGGAGAGGGGTGCACCGAGTTCGCCGCGATACGCGCGACCAATCAAAGCAGCAATCAAGCAACCAAACCTACGCCGCCGCCGCGAGCGCCGCCTGGGCGTCGGCTCTGATGCGGCTCACCATCGAGCGGAAACCGTTGGAGCGCTGCGGGGTTAAATGCTCGCGCAGGCCGAGTTTCTCGAACAGCGCGATCGGATCGGCGGCCAGGATCTCGGATGCGGTGCGGCCGGACACCATCGCGAGCAGGATCGCGACCAGGCCGCGGACGATGTGGGCGTCACTGTCGCCGATGAAGTCGAGCGCCGGCACTGCGGCGTCGTGCCGCACTGTGGTGGCAAGCCAGACCTGGCTGGTGCAGCCCTGCACCTTGTTGCCATCATTACGGTCGGTATCGGGTAGCGGCGGCAGGCCGCGCCCCAACTCGATCACGTAACGGTAGCGGTCGTCCCAGTCGTCGAGCAGCGCGAAATTCTCGACGATGTCCTCGATGTCCGGTGTGCCCGGCGTCGCGGTCTGGGTCATCTTCAACATCATCCCCTCCTCGTCATCGGCTGATCTCCGTGGATGCCAGGGCCAGCTATGCCGTCAGGCCCGGCTCGCTACCGCGCCGCGCCAGCACGGAATCGACTGCGTGCGTGACGCCGTCGAAGGTGATCGGCTTGGCGATGATGGCTTCCGCGCCCTGCCGCAGGCCGGCCAGCGCGAGCGGCGACTTGGTCGATCCTGCGACCACGATGATGCCGGCCTGATGCATCGTCCTGGCGAGCATGCCGACCGTCTCGGCGC
Organism: Bradyrhizobium sp. SZCCHNPS1003; assembly: GCF_032381555.1. Classification (NCBI taxonomy): domain Bacteria; kingdom Pseudomonadati; phylum Pseudomonadota; class Alphaproteobacteria; order Hyphomicrobiales; family Nitrobacteraceae; genus Bradyrhizobium; species Bradyrhizobium sp. SZCCHNPS1003. Next base: position 70,252 of record NZ_JAUHIU010000025.1, on the reverse strand, counting down.
CGTCGTCCTCCAGGATGCTCATCCCGATGAGGACGGCGTCGGGCGTGGTCCGTGCGGCCTTGGTCAATGCGTCGGCGGTCTCCGCGAAGGTGAAGGTCTCGTGACGCTCACTGAGAATGTAGCCGAGCGCCGAGCGGATCACCTGATCGGCTTCAATGACAAAGACGCGCGTCTTGCTCGCCATCAATAGTACTCCTGCTGGCCCGTTCGAAAGCGGGTTTGATCTATATCAAGCAAACTCCGTACCGCCGCTCCTGGCCGGCCTCTCGCGAGCGCTCCCCGGTGTTCTCTACGGAAGCGCCGCTCGGAGCCGCGGCGGCATGTGTCGTTTCGGACAGCACGGCGCGGGAGCGTCGGGTGAAAACCCCCGATGTCGGATTTGCAACAAGTACATCCTAGCGCCGAGCTTGGCCGCATCTCTTTCAAAACATGGCCTTTTTAACGATTCCAAAGCTCTGGCACAGCCGTTGCAAAACTGGGCTCAGGCAAAGGTTGAGGGCTGAGTGCACGCCGACGCTTCGGACGAGCGATGCTCTCCTTCCCAATAACCCGTCTGCCGGTTCTGGAGAGAGGACGCGGTCTCGCGATGCAAGGTGCATGCGAGACATTGGCAATCGGTTGATGGAGAGCATCATGGCAGCGCTGCGACAAATCGCATTCTACGGCAAAGGCGGCATCGGCAAGTCGACGACGTCACAAAACACCCTCGCGGCACTCGCCGAGATGGGCCACCGGATCCTGATCGTCGGCTGCGATCCGAAAGCGGATTCGACCCGCCTGATCCTGCACGCCAAGGCGCAGGACACCATCCTGAGCCTGGCCGCTGCCGCGGGCAGCGTCGAGGACCTCGAGATCGAGGAGGTCATGAAGGTCGGCTATCGCGACATCCGTTGCGTCGAGTCCGGTGGTCCGGAGCCGGGCGTCGGTTGCGCCGGCCGCGGCGTCATCACATCGATCAACTTCCTGGAAGAGAACGGCGCCTATGAGGACATCGACTACGTGTCCTACGACGTGCTCGGCGACGTGGTCTGCGGCGGCTTCGCGATGCCGATCCGCGAGAACAAGGCGCAGGAGATCTACATCGTGATGTCCGGCGAGATGATGGCGATGTATGCCGCCAACAACATCTCCAAGGGCATTCTGAAATATGCGAATTCCGGCGGCGTGCGCCTGGGCGGCCTGGTCTGCAACGAGCGCCAGACCGACAAGGAGCTGGAGCTGGCGGAGGCGCTGGCGAAGAAGCTCGGCACCCAGCTGATCTACTTCGTGCCGCGCGACAACATCGTGCAGCACGCCGAGCTGCGCCGCATGACGGTGCTGGAATATGCGCCGGACTCGGTCCAGGCCGGCCACTACCGCTCGCTGGCCCAGAAGATCCACGCCAACGGCGGCAAGGGCATCATCCCGACCCCGATCACGATGGACGAGCTCGAGGACATGCTGATGGAGCACGGCATCATGAAGGCGGTCGACGAGAGCCAGATCGGAAAGACCGCCTCCGAGCTCGCCGCCACGGCGTAACCGCCACCGGTCATCCGGCCCATGATCTCCAAGGGCCGGATGACCCCCGCAACCGATCATCGAGGAAAAGCCAGATGAGCGTCATCGAGAAACAAAGCGTGGCCGAGATCAAGGCACGCAACAAGGAACTGATCGCCGAGGTCTTGAAGGTCTATCCGGAGAAGACTGCCAAGCGTCGCGCCAAGCACCTCAACGTGCATGAGAATGGCAAGTCCGACTGCGGCGTCAAGTCGAACATCAAGTCGATCCCCGGCGTCATGACCATTCGCGGCTGCGCCTATGCCGGCTCCAAGGGCGTGGTGTGGGGCCCGATCAAGGACATGATTCACATCAGCCACGGCCCGGTCGGCTGCGGCCAGTACTCCTGGGCGGCGCGCCGCAACTACTACATCGGCACGACCGGCATCGACACCTTCGTGACGATGCAGTTCACCTCCGACTTCCAGGAGAAGGACATCGTGTTCGGCGGCGACAAGAAGCTCGCCAAGATCATGGACGAGATCCAGGAGCTGTTTCCGCTGAACAACGGCATCACCGTGCAGTCGGAATGCCCGATCGGCCTGATCGGCGACGACATCGAGGCGGTCTCCAAGGTCAAGTCGAAGGAGTATGACGGCAAGACCATCGTTCCCGTCCGCTGCGAAGGCTTCCGCGGCGTGTCGCAGTCGCTCGGCCACCACATCGCCAACGACGCGATCCGGGACTGGGTGTTCGACAAGATCCCGGCCGACGCTGCGCCGCGCTTCGAGCCGTCCGACTATGACGTCGCGATCATCGGCGATTACAACATCGGTGGTGACGCCTGGTCGTCGCGCATCCTGCTCGAGGAGATGGGCCTGCGCGTGATTGCCCAGTGGTCGGGCGACGGCTCGCTGGCCGAGCTCGAGGCAACGCCGAAGGCGAAGCTGAACGTGCTGCACTGCTACCGCTCGATGAACTACATCTCGCGCCACATGGAAGAGAAGTACAACATTCCGTGGTGCGAGTACAATTTCTTCGGGCCGAGCAAGATTGCCGAATCGCTGCGCAAGATCGCCAGCTATTTCGACGACAAGATCAAGGAAGGTGCCGAGCGCGTCATCGCGAAGTACCAGCCCCTGATGGACGCCGTGATCGCCAAGTACCGGCCGCGCCTCGAAGGCAAGACTGTGATGCTGTTCGTCGGCGGTCTGCGTCCGCGCCACGTGATCGGCGCCTATGAAGACCTCGGCATGGAGGTCGTCGGCACCGGCTACGAGTTCGGCCACAACGACGACTATCAGCGCACCGCCCAGCACTACGTCAAGGATGGCACGCTGATCTATGACGACGTGACCGGCTACGAGTTCGAGAAGTTCGTCGAGAAGGTCCAGCCGGACCTGGTCGGCTCGGGCATCAAGGAAAAGTACGTGTTCCAGAAGATGGGCGTGCCGTTCCGCCAGATGCACTCCTGGGACTACTCGGGTCCCTACCATGGCTATGACGGGTTCGCGATCTTTGCCCGCGACATGGACATGGCCATCAACTCGCCGGTCTGGAAGATGGCAAAGGCACCCTGGAAGCAGGCGCCCAAGCCCTTGCTCCAGGCGGCCGAGTAGTCACCACCACCCACGGCCTGGCTCTCCTTCGGCGGAGAGCCAGCGCTCCCTGATCGACACAGGAAAATAGAGAGGGTTATCCCATGACGCAGAGTGCCGAACATGTGCTCGATCACTTCGAGCTTTTCCGTGGTCCCGAATACCAGCAGATGCTGGCGAACAAGAAGAAGATGTTCGAGAATCCGCGCGATCCCGCCGAGGTCGAGCGCATCCGCGAATGGGCCAAGACGCCCGAATATCGCGAGAAGAATTTTGCCCGTGAGGCGCTGACGGTCAATCCGGCCAAGGCCTGCCAGCCGCTCGGCGCCGTGTTCGTCGCCGTCGGCTTCGAGAAGACGCTGCCGTTCGTGCACGGCTCGCAGGGCTGCGTGGCCTACTACCGCAGCCATCTGTCGCGCCACTTCAAGGAGCCAAGCTCCTGCGTGTCGTCGTCGATGACCGAGGACGCAGCGGTGTTCGGCGGTCTCAACAACATGATCGACGGCCTCGCCAACGCCTACAACATGTACAGGCCGTCGATGATCGCGGTCTCCACCACCTGCATGGCGGAAGTCATTGGTGACGACCTCAACGCCTTCATCAAGACCTCGAAGGAAAAGGGCTCGGTTCCGGCCGAGTTCGACGTGCCCTTCGCCCACACCCCCGCCTTCGTCGGCAGCCATGTCACCGGCTACGACAACGCCATGAAGGGCATTCTCGAGCATTTCTGGGACGGCAAGGCCGGCACCGCGCCGAAGCTCGAGCGCGTTCCGAACGAGAAGATCAACTTCATCGGCGGCTTCGACGGCTACACCGTCGGCAACATCCGCGAGGTCAAGCACATCTTCGAGGAAATGGGGATCGAATACACGATCCTCGGCGACAACTCGAACGTGTTCGACACCCCGACCGACGGCGAGTTCCGCATGTATGACGGCGGCACGACCTTGGAGGACGCGGCCAACGCCGTCCACGCCAAGGCGACCATCTCGATGCAGCACTATTGCACCGAGAAGACCCTGCCGCTGATCAAGAACCACGGCCAGGAAGTTGTCTCGTTCCACCATCCGGTCGGCGTCACCGGCACCGATGCCTTCGTGATGGCGCTGTCGCGCATCACCGGCAAGGAGATCCCGGAATCGATCGCCCTCGAGCGCGGCCGCCTGGTCGACGCGATCGCCGACTCCAGCGCGCACATCCATGGCAAGAAGTTCGCGATCTACGGCGACCCGGATCTCTGCCTCGGCCTCGCCGCGTTCCTGCTCGAGCTCGGCGCCGAGCCGACCCATGTGCTCGCCACCAACGGCAACAAGGAGTGGGCCGAGAAGGTGCAGGCCGTGTTCGACTCGTCGCCGTTCGGCAAGAACTGCCACGTGTATCCTGGCAAGGATCTGTGGCACATGCGCTCGCTGCTGTTCACCGAGCCGGTCGACTTCCTGATCGGCAACACCTACGGCAAGTATCTGGAGCGCGACACTGGCACCCCGCTGATCCGCATCGGCTTCCCGATCTTCGATCGCCACCACAAGCACCGCTATCCGGTGTGGGGTTATCAAGGCGGCCTGAACGTGCTGGTCACGATCCTCGACAAGATCTTCGACGAGATCGACCGCAACACCAACGTGCCGGCCAAGTCGGACTACAGCTTCGACATCATTCGCTGAGTGACGGCGCGGCGGCCTTCCGGGGCCGCCGCGTTTCGATGTTGGGAGCAGGGCTCAAGGGGAGGCATGTCGTGCCTGAGCCTTGTCTTTCGAAAGACGCGCAATCGGTCGTCAACAGGAGAAGCCAATGAGCTCGCTTTCGGCCACGATCCAGAACGTCTTCAACGAGCCGGGTTGCGGCAAGAACGCCAACAAGTCCGAGGCCGAGCGCAAGAAGGGTTGCACCAAGCAGCTGCAGCCGGGCGGCGCGGCCGGTGGCTGCGCCTTCGACGGCGCCAAGGTCGCATTGCAGCCGCTGACCGACGTCGCGCATCTCGTGCACGGACCGATCGCCTGCGAAGGAAATTCCTGGGACAACCGTGGCGCCGCCTCCTCGGGCGCTTCGATCTGGCGCACTGGTTTCACCACCGACATCAACGAGACCGACGTCGTGTTCGGCGGCGAGAAGCGGCTGTACAAGGCGATCAAGGAAATCATCGAGAAATACGATCCGCCGGCGGTCTTCGTCTACCAGACCTGCGTGCCGGCCATGACCGGCGATGACATCAACGCGGTCTGCAAGGCGGCCTCGGCGAAGTTCGGCAAGCCCTGCATTCCCGTCAATTCGCCCGGCTTCGTCGGCCCGAAGAACCTCGGCAACAAGCTCGCCGGCGAGGCACTGCTCGACCACGTCATCGGCACCGTAGAGCCGGAGGTCACGACGCCCTACGATCTCAACATCATCGGTGAATACAATCTGTCCGGCGAGCTCTGGCAGGTGAAGCCGCTGTTCGACGAGCTCGGCATTCGCATCTCCGCCTGCATCTCCGGCGACGGCCGCTACAAGGATGTGGCGTCGTCGCATCGCGCCCGTGCGGCGATGATGGTGTGTTCCAAGGCGATGATCAACGTCGCCCGCAAGATGGAGGAGCGCTACGGCATCCCGTTCTTCGAGGGCTCGTTCTACGGCATCCAGGACTCCTCGGACTCGCTGCGCGAGATCGCGCGCCTGCTGGTCGAGCGCGGCGCGCCGGCCGATCTGCTGGATCGCACCGAGGCCGTCATCGCCCGTGAGGAGGCCAAGGCGTGGGCCGCGATCGAGCCGTTCAAGCAGCGGCTGACGGGCAAGAAGGTGCTCTTGATCACCGGCGGCGTGAAGTCGTGGTCGGTGGTCGCGGCGCTGCAGGAGGCCGGCATGGAGCTGGTCGGCACCTCGGTGAAGAAGTCCACCAAGGAGGACAAGGAGCGCATCAAGGAGCTGATGGGCCAGGACGCTCACATGATCGACGATATGGCGCCGCGCGATATGTACAAGATGCTCAAGGACGCCAAGGCCGACATCATGCTGTCCGGCGGCAAGTCGCAGTTCGTGGCGCTGAAGGCTGCGATGCCCTGGCTCGACATCAACCAGGAGCGTTCGCACGCCTTCATGGGCTATATCGGCATGGTCAAGCTGGTCGCGGAGATCGACAAGGCGATCTACAACCCGATGTGGGAGCAGCTGCGCAAGCGCGCGCCGTGGGAGACCGCCAACAATAATTGGCAGGCGAGGGCGATCGCGCAGGCCAATGCGGAAGCCGCGGCGCTCGCCGCCGATCCGGTTGCCGCGGAAGCCGCGCGCCGCGCCAAGAAGATCTGCCACTGCAAGTCGGTCGATCTCGGCACCATCGAGGACGCCATCAAGACTCATGGTCTGAGCGACGTCGCCGGCGTCCGCACTCACACCAACGCCTCCGGCGGTTGCGGGGCATGCGCCGGCCGGGTCGAGGACATCCTGGCGGCACAAAAGGCGCCGGCCGAACTGCTGCAGGCGGCGGAATAGGGCGGCGCACATGGCCAAGGTCACCATTGGAAAGAAGGCCTGCGCGGTCAATCCCCTCAAGATGAGCCAGCCGATCGGCGGCTCGTTCGCCTTCCTCGGCCTGCGCGGGGCGATGCCGCTGCTGCACGGCTCGCAGGGCTGCACCTCGTTCGGGCTGACGCTGTTCGTGCGCCACTTCAAGGAAGCGGTGCCGATGCAGACGACGGCGATGAGCGAGGTCGCCACCGTGCTCGGCGGCTATGAGAATGTCGAGCAGGCGATCCTCAACATTCATAAGAGACAGAAGCCGGAGATCATCGGCATCTGCTCGACCGGGGTCACCGAGACCAAGGGCGACGATGTCGACGGCTACATCAGGCTGATCCGCGAGAAGCATCCGGAACTGGCCAATTATCCACTGGTCTACGTCTCGACGCCCGATTTCAAGGATGCGTTCCAGGATGGCTGGGACAAGACAGTCGCCAAGATGGTCGAGGTGCTGGTCGACAAGCCGACCTCGACGCGGCGCGATCCGGCCCGCGTCAACGTGCTGCCGGGCTGCCATTTGACGCCGGGCGACATCGAGGAGCTCAGGACGATCTTCGAGGATTTCGGCCTTGAGCCGTCGTTCTTGCCGGATATCGGTGGCTCGCTGGATGGCCACATTCCCGACGAGTTCACGCCGACCACGATCGGCGGCATCGGGCTCGAAGAGATCGCGACCATGGGCAGCGCGGCCTGGACGATTGCGATCGGCGCGCAGACGAAGCGCGCGGCGGAGGCGATGCAGGCCAGGACCGGCGTGCCGTACCGGCTGTTCGAGCGGCTCTGCGGGCTGTTGCCGAACGACGAGTTCATGACGTTCCTGAGCGATATCTCGGGGCGTCCGGTGCCGGCAAAATATCGCCGGCAGCGCGGCCAGCTCGCGGATGCCATGCTGGATGCCCATTTCCACATCGGCGGCCGCAAGCTTGCGATCGGCGCCGAGCCGGATCTGCTGTTCGATGTCGCCAGCATGCTGCATGACATGGGTGCGCAAATTGCCGTGGCCGTCACCACGACCCAGTCGCCGGTGCTCGAACGCATGCCGTGCGAGGAGGTGCTGATCGGCGATCTCGAGGACCTGGAGACGCTCGCCAAGGCGCGCGACTGCGGTCTCATGATGACGCATTCGCATGGCCGCCAGGCTGCGGCGCGTCTCAAAATCCCGTTCTATCGGATCGGCTTCCCGATGTTCGACCGGCTCGGGGCAGGGCATTTGCTGACGGTCGGCTATCGCGGTACCCGCGACCTCGTCTTCGCGCTGGCCAATCTCATCATCGCCGATCGCGAGGACAACCATCAGCCGACGCCTGACACTTGGCTCGATCCGTGGAAGGACGTCCAGCAGGCATCGATCGACTCCGCCGTCGTGGCGCCTCTGCATTGACGTTTCAGGAGAAAGGACCGCCGACATGAAAGTCGCATTCGCTACCCAGGATCTGAAACGCGTCGACGCCCATTTCGGCTGGGCCAAGAACATCGCGATCTACGATGTCGACACTGCGGGGCATCGCTTCGTCGAGACCGTCGAGTTCGACGGCGATCTCAAGGAGGACGGCAACGAGGACAAGCTGGCGCCGAAGATCGAGGCAATCAAGGATTGCGCGATCCTCTATGTCGCCGCGATCGGCGGCTCCGGCGCCGCGCGTGTCGTCGCCAACAACATCCATCCGATGAAGGTCAATCAGCCCGAGGAGATCAGCGATCTCCTGGGCAAGCTGCAGGCCGTTCTGGCTGGCACGCCGCCGCCCTGGCTGCGCAAGGCGCTCGCCAAGGGCCAGGAACGCGTTCTCGATTTCGAGGAATGAGGAAACCAACATGTCCGATACCGCCGTAGCAGTCGAAACGGTACCCGCCGAGCAGCGGCCCTTCGTCAAGGAACTCATCAAGGTCTGGCGCGCCCAGGACACCCACGGCGCCTGGGAGGGCAAGAAGGACGTCGACCTGCTCGAGCCCTACATCCTGGACAAGGAGAAGCGGCGGGCGCTGCCGATCATCGGCGATCCCGATCCGGAGACGATCTGGCGGCTCGAACTGTTCTTCAACGCGGTCGCGCTGTCGATCGAGAAGGCCACCGGCGTGATGATCTCGCCGATGCTGAAGATGAGCCACGAGGGCTTTGGCCGCATGGTGCTGATCGGCGGCCGGCTGATCGTGGTCAACAAGCAGCTGCGCGACGTGCACCGCTTCGGCTTCGACAATCTCGGCAAGTTGGCCGACGAGGGCGACAAGTTCGTCAACGCCGGCGTTGAGATGATCGAGAAGTTCAAGGACGTCGCGAATTACTAAACGGCGAGGATGAGACAATGAGCGACCTGGATACCCTGAAGGCCGAGATCAAGAAGCTGTCGGCACGTGCCATGGATGCCAAGATGAACCTGCACGACTTGTCGGAGGAGCTGCCCATCAACTGGGACCAGATCCTGCCGACGGCGCAGAAGGCGCATGAAGCCTTTGCCGAGTTGGAGAAGAAGCGAGCCGAGCTGAAGAAGCTCGAGACCGCCTAAGCCCGATTTGAGGACCCGTCATCATGTCCAATTCAACCCGTGACGGCCGCGACTGGCGGCCGGACTATCTGGTCGCCATCGACGCCGGAAAGTGTATCGGCTGCGGCCGCTGCTACAAGGTCTGCGGTCGCGAGGTGATGACCTTGAAGGGCATCAACGACGAGGGCGAGTTCGTCGAGCTCGACGACGACGAGGATGACGAGGTCGAGAAGAAGGTCATGGTCATGCACGACACCGGCGCCTGCATCGGCTGCGGCGCCTGCGCCCGCGTCTGCCCGACCAATTGCCAGACCCATTCGCCGGCGGCGTGAGATCATCGAGCGTGCTGTCATGGTGCGGATGGAGGCAAAGTTCACGATCGGCCAGGTGATACGGCACCGCGTCTACGATCTGCGCGGTGTCGTGTTCGACGTCGACCTGTCATTCTCCGAGGAGGAAGGCTGGCGCGCCATCACCATGGACACCAGGCTCGACAAGGAGCAGCCGTTCTACTACCTGCTCGCCGAATGCGGCGACAGCAGCTACATCGCCTATGTTCCGGAGCAGAACTTGGTGGCGGACGTCACGGGTGAGCCGGTCAAGCATCCCGATATCGGCGAGCTGTTCGATGTCGACGACGCCGGCAGCTACCGCTACCGCGGGCGGGTTTTTCAATAACGTATTGGAAAGCCGAGAGCGGCCGTCATTGCGAGGAGCCGCAGGCGACGAAGCAATCCAGAGTCCTCGCGTGGACCTGGATCGCGTCGCTGCGCTCGCGATGACGGCGATGGATTGGTAGGGTGGGCAAAGGCGCCTGGGCGGTTTTTCCACGCCGATTCAGCCAATGCGCCGTGCCCACCATTTTTCGGCGTGCGGGACGAAGATGGTGGGCACGCCATCGATCGCCGCTGCGCGTCGCCCGCTGGCTTTGCCCACCCTACGAATCAATGCCTACTCGATCCCCTGTTCCCGCGCCTTCCACATCGCGGCGATCCGGAAGCGCTCGTTGATCGCGGCGGGGTTGGCGAGGATTTCGGCCTGGGCCGCAGCGAACGCACCCTCGACGGTCGCGGCCTCGTCCTTGGTCAAAGTGATGCGGCCGGCCATGTGGGTCGCGTCGGGCGCGGCCTCCCAGATCTTGCGTCGGTTCGGATGCAGCTTGACTTCGACCAGCTCGAACGCCTCGAGCTCGCCTTCGAGACAGATTGCCAGCCCAATCACCTCGACCTTGCGGCCGTCCTGCGTGGTCTTGACCAGGGTTCTTGCCATGCTCGTGCTCCCGTCATTCGTCTGTGCACATCACGCCGCCACCGCCGTGTCGTCGAGCTGGCTCCATTCCGCCCAGGACCCGTCGTAGACGGCAACATCCGGACGTCCCAGCCGATAGAGCGCCAGCGCCAGCATGCATGACGTGATGCCCGAGGCGCAGGTGGTGACGATCGGCTTCTCCAGATCGACGCCGGCACTCGCGAATCGGGCTGCGAGCGCGTCGGGCGCCATGAGCACGCCCGTGTCCGGGTCGACCAGATCGGCCCAGGGCAGATTGATCGCGCCGGGGATGTGGCCCTGGCGCTTGAACGTGAACACGTCCGCTTGGGTGCCATCGAACTTGCCGGGCCCACGGGCGTCGACCAGCTGCGCGCCGCCACTCTGCACGGCGGCCGAGGTGGTCACAAGCTCCGGCCTGAAGCTTGCGCTGAAACTCGCCGGCACCGGGCGCACCGGCGTCATCTCGGCCGGCCTCTTCTCCTTGGTCCATTTGCCGAAGCCGCCGTCGAGCAGGGCGACGTTGTCGTGCCCGAACACGCGGAACATCCACCACACGCGGCCCGCGGCGGAGCCGCCATAGTGGCGGTCATAGACGATGACGCGGTCGGCATTGCTGATGCCGAGCAGCCCGACCTTGTGGGCGAAATCCTCCGCTGACGGCAGCATGTGCGGCAGCGGGCTCGACTTGTCGGCGACCTGGTCGATGTCGAAATGCACCGAGCCCGGCAGATGCCGGCCGCGATATTGCGTACGGCCATCGAGATTGGTGCTCGGATGATGCCAGGTGCAGTCGAGGATCTTGGTGGCGGGATCGGTGAGATGTTGCGCCAGCCATTCGGAGCTGACCAGGGCGTCAGAGAAGTCTGTGCTCATGCATTCGCTCGCGATGTCGTTAAACCAACAGGAGGGACCTGGTCCAAGGCGTGACGGCGTCCGCCGTCACAGCGTCTTCGGCATCGGATAGCCCGGGCGTGGATGCGTGTCGTAGTATTCCGGACGCTCTGGCCAGCCGCCTTCGGCGATGATCTTGAAGGTCGCGACCGTAACCGGCGCGCCGGGCGAGCATGACACTTCGGTGAACTTGATCTCGCGCTCGCCTGGGCCGGCGGAGAAATCGGCGACAGTGGTGCCGTCCGCCTTGCGCGCCCGCGCAAAGCCGGGCGTGCCGACGGTGGCCGCCGGCACGGACGTCGCGACGAAGTTCGGCTGCTCGAGGCCATCCACCGCGGGGGCGAAGGCGGGCGAGCCGAACGTGAAGGTCGCGAGCACGCCGCTGCGGTCGACCGGCTTGTCCGCGGTGATCGGACGCGCCACCGAGTAGACCGTCAGCGTGCCGCCCTCCAATGCCGCCTTGATGTCGTCGAGCGAGCTCTCGACGAATTCCAGTGCCACGTTCATGTCGATCTCCTTACAAAGCCGTACTCGCAGGAGAAATTTTCAAGTTCTGTGCCAGTCTCTCGCAGCAGCGAAGAAAGCCAGGCGGACGGGCGGAGTTGCGCGAATCTTGCAACGCGTTCCGCAGGCGAGCCGACCGCCGCTCCCGCTGCGCTGAAGCGGCCGTGTCGGAGATGCGCCAGACATCGATGAGGCCCGACATGACGACCGACGTCGCTTACGCCATCTGCAGCTTCAACGACATCCCGAGCCGCCGCGCCATGGGCTTTCAGCTCATGATCGTGGCCGAGGACGGAACGCAACGTCCGTGGCCGATCTTCGTGATCCGCTGGGGCAAGCAGGTGTTCGGATATCTGAACATGTGCCCGCACGATAAGGTCAATCTCGACTGGGAGCGAAATCAGTTTCTGGACGGCAACGGCCTGCGCATCCTGTGCGGCAAGCACGGCTCGCTGTTCGAGATCGGCACCGGGCTCTGCGTCGACGGCCCGTGCAAGGGCGAGAGCCTGACGCCGGTGGCGTTGAGCGTCCTCGATGGCGACATCTGTGTGACCGGCGTGACCTTGGTCGAGGATGAAGAGGATGAGGATGAGACCGGCCTGCAATGCGAGGAAGGCTGAGGCTGCGATCCCGGCGAAGTCCCGACGGCAACTGCCGGGACTTCATCTTGCATATGAAGAAAAGGACGATGTCAGACCGGTCGGTTCTCGTTGCGGTTCTTGACCGGCTCCATCCTGGCCAGTGCATCCGCGTAAGGCACGAGATCGTAATTCTCACTGAAGTCCTTGGCGGTGTCTAGCACGTAGTCGAGCTTGCCTGCGGTATCGAGCTTCTTGATGTCGTTCTTGTCGATCGACAGCAGGTCCAGCATCTCCTTCCACACTGTGGATTCGTCGCAAGGCAGGACATAGAACGTCACGTCGCCCATCTTGATGCGATACTTCGCCAGGAGGTCGATGTTGTTGCAGAACATGAAGTACTTGCCGTTCGGCTGCAGCAGGTTCTTGAGCACCTCGACCGCCGTCTCGAGATAGGCCAGCGAGTGGATGTAGCCGACCAGCACCGGAATGGTCGCCTCGCCGTCGTTGACGATCGTCAGCACCTGCTCGATCGAGAAGTCCGGCGGCCGCTTCTCGTCGGCGACCTGGGTCTGGAATTTCAGCGCGATGTCGCCGCGGAAGCCGAACCGTCCCGGCCTGGTGGTCGGCGCCTTGAGGACGGCGTTGAGCAGCCGTCCTTCCTTGTCGAGCTGCGCGAGCGCGGTGGTCTCGATCGCAACCGTCTTCTCCAATGTCGTCATCAGCAATCCCCTCGCATGTCCTGGTGAGCCGTCTCGCCGCACGGCGCGGTCGAAAAGGGCTGGAATGCAAATTGTCTGCCGATGTGTGCTGCGTCTTGATTTACTTGGTCTTTCGCCCGCGACCTCAGAGCATTGTCGGGTTTCCGCCGCGACATCCTTTCGGCACGTCCGAGGCCGGCGCAAATCATCCGTGTCGGAAACCCGACATGCGTCGGAAACGCCACAGCGACTTTGCGAAAAACCGTGTCGTTTCAGTTAATTGCTGCATGGCATGAGACTTGCCACTCCTGTTCGCAACAGCCGAATGGGAAAGGCGAGACGATGATGATCAATCTGACCGACAGCGCCATCAACGCGGTTCGCAACGCGATCACGACCTCCGACAAGCCGGTCGACGGCCTCAGGATCATGGTCGAAGCCGGTGGCTGCGCCGGGCTTAAATACAATATGGGCCTCGTCAGCGGCAGCGAGCCGGAGGACACCGTGATCGAGCGCGAGGGCGTGCGCGTGCTCGTCGATCACAAGAGCCTCGAATATCTCGAAGGCACGACGATCGATTTCGTCATCGCGCTGGAAGGCTCCGGCTTCACCTTCGAGAATCCGAATGCCAAGTCAAGCTGTGGCTGCGGCAAGTCGTTCGCTTGATTCTTCGCTCGATCATTCAACACGCGAGAAGTGAAACCATGCTGGTCGAATCCCAGGGCATCGTCGAAGCGCCGTCGCAGATGAGCGAGCGCGAGCGGATCATCCGGGCCGTGATCGAGGAGGTCCGTCCGAACCTCAAGCGCGACGGCGGCGATTGCGAGCTCGTCGAGATTGATGGCAACAAGATCATGGTCAAGCTCGCCGGCGCCTGCATCTTCTGCAAGCTCGCCAGCGCGACGCTCGAGGGCATCCAGGCGCGCATGATCGAAAAGCTCGGCGAGTTCGTTCGCCTCGTTCCGGTGGCCGGCGCAGCCAAGGCGCGGCATTAAGGAGCGGTCTTGCGTCCGGTCTATCTCGACAACAACGCGACGACCCGTGCGGATCCTGAGGTCGTCGCCGCGATGTTGCCGTTCTTCTCGGAGCAGTTCGGCAATGCGTCGTCCTCGCATGCGTTCGGCAGCGAGGTGGCCAGCGCCGTGAGACAGGCGCGCAAGGGCCTGCAGGCGCTGTTAGGGGCCGCCTTCGACCACGAGATCGTCTTCACGTCGGGCGGCACGGAATCCGACAACAGCGCGATCCTGTCGGCGCTGCAAACCCAGAGCGGCCGCGACGAGATCGTCACGACGGCGGTGGAGCATCCCGCAATCCTGTCGCTGGTCGAGTATCTCAGGGACAAGCGCGGCCTCGCGGTGCACCTGATCGGCGTCGATGCGGCCGGTTGCCTCGATCTCGAGGCCTACAAGCGCGCGCTCGGGCCCCGCACTGCGATCGCCTCGGTGATGTGGGCCAACAACGAGACCGGCACGCTGTTCCCGATTCCGGAGCTGGCGAAGCTCGCACATGACGCCGGTGCGCTGTTTCATACCGATGCCGTTCAGGCTGTCGGCAAGGTCGCGATCGATTTGAAAGCTGCCGGCGTCGACATGCTGTCGTTGTCGGGCCACAAGCTGCACGGCCCCAAGGGCATCGGTGCGCTGTACCTTCGCAAGGGCACGCCGTTCGCGCCGCTGGTGCGCGGCGGCCCGCAGGAGCGCCGCCGCCGCGGCGGCACCGAAAACGTTCCCGCCATCATCGGTCTCGGCAAGGCGGCCGACCTCGCCGGACAACATCTTGCCGACGAGCAGGGCCGGGTGCGCGCGCTGCGCGACCGGCTGGAGCAGGGCATCATCCAGGACGTCGGCCATTGCGCCGTGCTGGGCGATATCGAGCACCGGCTGCCCAACACGTTGAACATCGCCTTCCAGCATCTCGAAGGTGAGCCGATCGTGATGCGCCTGAACCAGGCGGGCATCGCGGCTTCGCTCGGCTCGGCCTGCGCGTCCGGCTCGATGGAGCCGTCGCATGTGCTGCGCGCGATGAACGTGCCGTCGGATCTGCTCCGCGGCGCCGTCCGCTTCTCGCTATCGCGCGACACCACCGACGACGACATCACGCGCGTGCTGCAGGTCCTGCCCGACATCGTCGCCAGGCTGCGTGAGACCTCGCCGGCCTGGCTGCAGCATCATCCTTCACAATCGGCGGACCCCCTTCGATCCACGGAGCTCACGTAATGAAAGTCATGATCCGCCGCTCGCCGGAAACGGGCCTGTCGATCTACGTCCCCAAGAAGGACCTCGAGGAGCCCATCGTCGAGTCCGAGCACGAGTCCTTGTGGGGTGGCTGGATTCGCATCGCCAATGGCTGGGTGCTCGAACTGCCGCAGATGGCCGCCGACACGCGGCTGCCGATCACGATCAATGCGCGCAAGCGCGGTGGCGAAGGGGACGAGTGATGAATGCGCCGCTTCCTCATATCGACATCGTCAGACAGGCTGATGCCGAAGCCCTGCTCAAGGACGTCGTGGCCCGGCTGAAGGCCGGCAAGGTCGTTCCGTATCTCGGTCCCGGCGTCTCGGAGCAATCCGGCGCGGCGGTGCCGATGAATCCTGAAGCGCTGGCCGCGTTCTTCGGCACCAAGGTGGCGCTGCCGCGCCGCGCCAAGGGCAATGCGTGGGCTTCCGCGCAGCACATCGAGAGCACGCGCCACCGCTCGACGGTGACGGCGCTGATGGCTGAAGCCTTTGCCGCGCCCGTCGCGCCGACACCGCTGCAGCAGTATCTGGCGTCGCTGCCGCTGCCGATGGTCGTCGACAGCTGGTATGACGGCGCGATGCGGACGACGCTCGCCGGGCGCGGCGATTGGGGCGAGGTGCAGGGCATCACGCGGGCCGGAATCGGCGAGGACCGCTGGTATCGCTTCTACGACGCTGCGGGCGCCGAGAGCGATCGTGAGAAGGCCGGAAGCTGGACCACGCTGCTCTACAAGCCGCATGGCGGGACCACGCCAGCCAAGAACTTCCTGATCACCGACGCCGACTATGTCGAGGTCCTGACCGACATCGACATCCAGACGCCGATACCCGACACGGTCAAGGACCGGCGCACCGACCGAAGCTTCCTGTTCATCGGCTGCCGCTTCAACGACCAGTTGCTGCGCACCTATGGCCGGCAGGTGATCAAGCGCTCCGGCGCCGAGCATTACGTCCTGGTCGAGCCTGACTCATTGTCGAAGAACGAGTTGAAGTTCTTCATCGCCGAGCGGCTGACGCCGATCGCGATTCCGCTGGCCCGCGCGACCGAGATCATCATCGGCGGCTGAGCGAAACCACGACACCGGAAATCGAACAGCGCGGCCGCAAGCTGCGCTGTTTTGCCGTTCGTTCCTGTGTCCCAATTCGAGTCTGTAACGTTTCTAACAACGCTCGAAACGAGAGCCTTTCGCATGTTGGCAAGGCGACAGGCGCGATGATTTGGCTAAGGCGTTGATAGTCTGACGAAATGATCTTGTACGCGGCGTGGCACGCGAGTTGCTGAACCCTAGCCCAAGGCGGTTTGCGGCTCGCCAGCAACGTAAGGAGCGGACATGGACGCGTCAGTGCAGCACGAACAGGCGACGATACCGGACGGCGACAAGCTGAGCTCGGTGATGCAGACCATCGCGGAACACAAGGGCTGCGGCACCTCGGGCGGCAGCGGCAAGGCGAGCTGCGGCTCGGGCGCCGGCGAGAACGACCTGCCGCCGGAGATCTGGGAGAAGGTGAAGAACCATCCCTGCTACAGCGAGGAGGCGCATCATCACTACGCGCGCATGCACGTCGCCGTCGCGCCCGCCTGCAACATCCAGTGCAACTACTGCAACCGCAAATATGACTGCGCCAACGAGTCGCGTCCGGGCGTGGTCAGCGAGAAGCTGTCGCCGGAACAGGCCGCCAAGAAAGTGCTCGCTGTCGCCTCGACCATTCCGCAGATGACCGTGCTGGGCATTGCCGGTCCGGGCGATCCGCTCGCCAATCCGGAGAAGACGTTCAAGACCTTCGAGCTGATCGCTCGCACCGCCCCCGACATCAAGCTCTGCCTGTCGACCAACGGCCTCGCGCTGCCCGATCACGTCGACACCATCGCCGGCTTCAACGTCGATCACGTCACGATCACCATCAACATGGTTGATCCCGAGATCGGCGCCAAGATCTATCCGTGGGTGTTCTGGAAGCACAAGCGCTACACCGGCGTCGAAGCCGCCAAGCTCCTCACCGATCGGCAGCTGCAGGGGCTGGAGATGCTGACCGAGCGCGGCATCCTCTGCAAGGTCAACTCGGTGATGATCCCCGGCGTCAACGACAAGCACCTCGTCGAGGTCAACAAGGCGGTGAAGTCGCGTGGCGCCTTCCTGCACAACATCATGCCGCTGATCTCCTCGCCGGAGCACGGCACCGTGTTCGGCCTGACCGGCCAGCGCGGCCCGACCGCGCAGGAGCTGAAGGCGCTACAGGACGAGTGCGAAGGCGAGATGAACATGATGCGGCATTGCCGGCAATGCCGCGCCGACGCCGTGGGCCTGCTCGGTGAGGATCGCTCCGCCGAATTCACCACCGACAAGATCATGGCGATGGAGGTGAACTACGACATCGACAGCCGCAAGGCGTATCAGGAGGCGGTCGAGCAGGAGCGTGTCGCCAAGGTCGTGGCGAAGCAGGAGGAGCTCGCCTCGCTCGCCGGCCAGTCCAGCGACATCAAGCTGCTGATCGCGGTCGCGACCAAGGGCTCGGGCCTGATCAACGAGCATTTCGGACACGCCAAGGAGTTCCAAGTCTACGAGCTCTCCACGGCCGGAGCCAAGTTCGTCGGTCACCGCCGCGTCGACCTGTACTGCCAGGGCGGCTATGGCGACGAGGACAGCCTGGAGACCGTCATCCGCGCCATCAACGACTGCCATGCGGTGTTCGTGGCCAAGATCGGCGGCTGCCCGAAGAGCGACCTGCAGGCCGCGGGCATCGAGCCGGTGGATCAGTTCGCCCATGAGTTCATCGAGAAGTCCGCGATCGCCTGGTTCAAGAGCTACCTCGACAAGGTGAACAGCGGCGAGATCCAGCACGTCGTGCGCGGTGACGCCGAAATTCGCCAGGGCGCCCTGATCTCGGCAGCGTGACATCAGACCCCGGCGGCGCCGTCGCGTCGCCGGGCCCCTTCGACAGGAGCCTTTAATGACCTTGAAGATCATTGCCTCGCAGTGCACGAGCTGCTCGGCCTGTGAACCCGAATGTCCGAACGTGGCGATCTCGGAGAAGAACGGCACCTTCGTGATCGATCCGAAGAAGTGCACGGAATGCATCGGCCATTTCGACGAGCCGCAATGCGCGGCGGTCTGCCCGGTCGACAACACCTGCGTGATCGACAATTCGTTCCCGCGCTATCAGCCGCCGGCTTGAGGGAGACCGAGATGAACTTCACGCTCACGCCAGCCGCGCAGAAGTTCATGCGCATGATGCTGCGGGCTGACGGCACTGCGGGCTCTGGTTTCCGTCTCGCGGTGTCGCCCGGCGGTTGCTCGGGACTTGCTGCCGATATCACCGTCCTCGCGACGCCGCAGCCCGGCGATGCGGTGGTTGAACGCGATGGCGTCAGGCTGTTCCTGCCGGCGGAGAGCCGTTTGCTGCTCGACGGCGTCACCATCGACTTCGCGGATACCGCGACGCAGACCGGCCTCGTGTTTCACGATCCGAAGCAGGTCTCGTGCTCGACCCATGCCTTGAAGGCGCTGGAGCACTAGGACAGCTCGCCATGCCCACCGACGCCCGGCCCAGCTCTCAGACCGCCATCGAGGACGCGCTGCTTGCCGACGCGCTGCTCGGCGGCGGCCTGCCGGAGGAGGCCGAGTATCATCTGTGGCAGGCGGGCCAGAGCTATCATCTCGACGATGTCGCGGAGACGCATCTGAAAAAGGCGGAAGCGCTGGCGCCTGGGCATGCGGCGGTCCTGATCGGCTTCTACCGGTTCTATTTCTACAAGGGACGGCTCGCTGACGCGTTGCGCATCGCCAAGCGGTGCCTCGCCAAGGCGGCCGTCGAGAACCGCTTGCCGCCGCATTGGCGCGACGTTCGCGCCAGTCATGCCGAGTTCGGCAGCTATGACAACATGCTGCCGCGCTTCTTCATGTTCACCTTGAAGGGATACGCCTATTTGCAGATGCGCCTCGGCAATCTCGTCGAGGGACGGCTCGCGGTGCAAAAGCTGCTCGAGCTCGATCCCAGCGACAAGATCGGCGCACGCGTCCTGCTCGAGGTGGTCGACCGGGTGGAGCTCGACGATGAATGACGACATCGACGAGGCCATCGACTGGCAGGGTAACGAGATCAGTTGTGCAGGCTGCGAACACGCGCAGCTCAACGCATCCGGCGGCTGTCGCCTTCGGCACGCCTGCGTGCACGACCGCTACGCCCGCCGCATCGACCGCTTCTTCAACTGGAATCCGGCGCTCGCCAACGGCTACGTCAAGCATCCGCATTTCGAGGTGCGTGCTATCGCGGCCAAGCATGCCAGCCCGTTCTTTCTGCCTCCGCTGCTCGATGATCCCGAGGAGACGGTGCGCTGGAACGCTGCGCGGCGGCTGCCGAAGCGGCTGGTGCTGCGGCTGCGCCATGATCCGCATCGCGAGGTCCGCATCCGGATCGCGACGGTGCTCGATCCGGAAGATCTGATGCCGATGATGATGGACGACGACTATTACGTCCGTCTCGTCGTGGCGCGCCGCATCGTGCCGTCCGTGCTGGGCCGCATGATGGGAGACCCGGAGGCCGAGGTCCGCCGCGTCGTCGCGCGGCGCATCCCGAGCGACTGGCTGCTCGGCATGATCAGCGACCCCGATCCGCGAGTGCGGCTCGAGATCGCCGAGCGCCTCGCGCCGGATCTCCTCACCGCGATGCGCAAGGACGCCGACTGGCGGGTGCGTCACGAAGTTGCGAGCCGGATCGCGCTCAGTGAGCTCGCGGAGCTGGTGCGCGACGAGGACCCGCTGGTGCAGGAGATGGCGCGCGGCCGGCTCGCGAGCCGCTTCGGAGCTGCGATGGAGAAACCGGCATGAGCAACATCGTTCGTGACAGCGAGGTCGTGGAGTTGTCAGCGCCGCCGTATTTCACGTTTGGCGAGAAGGTCAAGGCGAAGCGCACGATCCGCAACGACGGCACCTATGCAGGCAAGGAGATCGGCGAGGTCCTCGCGAAGAAGGGCGAGATCGGTTACGTCGTGTCGATCGGGACCTTCCTGCAGCAGTTCTACATCTACGGCGTCGAGTTTCTCGAAAGCGGGAACCGCGTCGGCATGAAACGCAAGGAGCTCGAGGCCACCGTTCCCCGCGGGGAGGCCGAGGACGAGCTGCCGCTGCCGGGAGCATACAAGTCATGATCGAGCCGCGCCTGCCGAAATATCAATGGGGTCAGCGCGTGAAGGCGCTGATCGATCTCGTCAACGACGGTTCGTTCCCGAATGCGCCGGCCGAGGCCAAGCTCGTCGGCGTTGGCGACTTGGGCGAGATCGTCCAGGTCGGCACCCACACCGAAGCGAACATGCCGATCTATCTCGTCGAGTTCGGCGAGCAGCTGGTGGTGGGCTGTCTCGAAGAGGAGATCGTCCCGGTCTAAGGGAGATGATCAGCCATGGCCGCAACCGCGCTCAAGCCCAGCGTCATTCTGCCCGCACATCCCAACGAGCTGGATCGCAGGCGGATCGAGCGCGCGCTGAAGTCGCGCAAGCGCTATCGCTATGTCGAGCCGACGGTCTTGCCGGTCAACGAGGGGTATCACGTCAGGAGCCCGTGCTGCTCACGCAACATCGACAAGGACGGCGGGGTGATCGACGTCGCTTTGCTGCGTCACGATCCGGCGAATGCGATGTGGAAGCTGTTCTGGAGAGATCACGGCCAGGGAACATGGGAGCTGCACAGCGTGCACAAGCGGTTGACCGCGGCGGTCGACGAGCTGAACGCCGACCCTGAGCGGATATTCTGGCAGTAGGACGAAGAGGACGGGTGACATGGCACTTGCCGAGCAGGAACTGAATGAGATCGAGCAGGTCCTCACTGGACCCGATGCCGGCAGCGCGGCGTTCGGCGAATTGCGCCGTCGCTTCCCCAAGCTGGTCCTGACGCGTTGCGATGCCTCCGACGTAACCGAACAGCCGTTCCGCAGCTACGCGGCGTTCGACCTGCATCTGCTCGATGCCAGCGACCATTGCGCCGGCGTGACCGACGATCCCGCGAAGGCCACCGGCCTGATCCTGGCCAGGCGGAGCTGATCATGACCAAGCCCTATCTGGTGCATGACGCCGATCGACAGGAGCAGGACGAGGCTGAGTTGACGCCGGTCGGTTTCGACTTCATCCCGTTGTCCGATCCTGACATCACGACGGCGGAGATCGCCGCCGTGGAGGCGACTTTGCGGTCGCCGCGGCTGTCCTGCGGTCCGCTCGTCGAGGAATTCGAAGCGGCATTCGCGGCCTATCTCGGCCGCAAATATGCCATCGCGGTGCCGAGCGGGACGCTGGGCCTGGTGCTCGTCCTCAAGGCTATGGGGATCGGCCCCGGCGACGAGGTGATCGCGTCGTCCTATTCGTTCCGCGAGGTCGCGCACGCGATCAGTATCGTCGGCGCTAAGCCGGTCTTCGTCGATATCGACTACTATTCGGGCACGCTGGCGCCAAGCAAGATCGGGGCGCGCCTCACTGAGAAGACCAAGGCAATCCTGGCCGGCAACACCAACGGGCATCCGGCCAAATGGTCGGAGCTGCAGGCGATCGCCAAGGCGCACAATCTGCCCCTGATCGAGGATTCGACCGAGGCGATCGGCTCGAAATATCAGGGCGCGCTGGTCGGCACCTTCGGCGTCGCGTCGGTGTTCGACTTCTCGCAGCCTTTTGCATTGACCTGCGGTGAGGGCGGCATGGTCGTCACGGATGACGTCGACATTGCGGTCGCCGTACGTCGCCACCGCTTGCACCGGCTGGACGAGCGCGGTTCGGTCGTGGTCAGCAGCAGCCCGTCCCACCAGGCTGTCATGAGCGACGTGACGGCGGCGCTGGGCCTCGCACAGCTGAGGCGAGTCGACGAGATCCTCGAACGCCGCAAGCTGATCGAGCAGATCTATTATAGCCAAGTGCAATCGTTCGAGGGAATCAAGGATCCCTATGTCGGGCCTGATGTCACCGACGTGAACTGGTTCCTGTATCAGGTGCATCTGGGCACGCGGTTCTCGAAGTCGAGCCGCGATTCGATCGTCGAGGATCTCAGGGTCGAACAGGTCGAGGCGATCGCTTATTCCAATCCGCTGCATCTGCAACGACACTATTTCAACATGGGCTATCGGCGGGGCGACTATCTCGTGACCGAGAAGGTCGCCGATCGCGTCGTAGCCCTGCCGTTCCACGTCCACCTGACCACGGACCAGATCGCCTTCATCGTCGCGACCATGAAGGACGCATCGGTCAATGTCGGAGCGGGCGCGGCGATCTACTGACGAGTTCTGATCTCAAACTGGAAGAGGAGAATCCAAGTGGCGACATTGACGGTAATGCCATCAGGCAAGACGATCGAGGTGGGCGAGGGCACCACCATTCTCGCGGCGCTGCTCGGCGCCGAGGTCGACATCCAGCACAAATGCGAGGGCCAGGCGAAGTGCGGCTCCTGTCACATCTTTCTGCAGGAGGGACGCAAGGGCGTGTCGAAGGTCTCCAAGCTGGAGAACGAGAAGCTCGACACCATCGTCGGCGTCGGCTCGAAATCCCGGCTCGCGTGCCAGGCGACCATCCTGGGCACCGAGAACGTCAAGATCGAGTTGCTCGGCTTTGGCTCGGGTCTGTAACAGGAGGATCAGATGGACAATGTGACGCTCCATGTCCGCTTTGCCAATGACGGCACGGTGGCTGAAATCAGCGAGCGGCCGGTCGGCCTGACGCCGCAGCAATGGTTCGACAAGTTGAGTGAGGCGATCGGAATGAAGGCCTATCAGACCTTCGCCGGCGGCCGCGGCGTGTTTAAGGTGGCGCGCGACCAGATCGAGGCCTTGAAGACCGCAGCCGTGTCGTGACGGCTGCACTGCGGACTCATGCTTGAAGCGGCTGCGTAATGACGGATACAGGGCGGGATTGCCGGTTCTTCGTCTCGTATACGGGCATCAAGCTGCCGCTGCGGCTGGTCACGGCGATCGCGCCGGAGCAGCTGTCGAACCGCAACACCTTCATCCGCGGCTATTTCGATGCCGCGGGTGCGCTCACCGGATTCGAAAAGATCGTCTATGGTGAGATCGAGCTCACGCATCGCTACAGCTACCATGCCAATGGGGCGCTGAGCCGGGCCGAGATCGTGATGCTCGACGAGGATCCGGTGACGCTCAATTTCGACGAGAAAGGCGTCCCTGTCGCTGGACAGGCCGCTGCGTGAGGAGGAGGGATCGTGACCGTCGCCAAGCTGATCGAGGTCCTTGCCAGCATGCCCAAGGACGCTATCGTGCTGATGGACAGCGGCGGCGGATTGTCGCGTGTCGATACGCTGGAGCTTGTGGACGAGCAGGGACCCGGCGCCCCGGCTGAGGTCATCCTGCAGCCGAGCTTGGACGAGTAGAGACAGGAACGGCCGGATGGCGGATGCTGGGACTTCAGAGACTGGAACTCCGGGCGCAGGGCCGGTCGCGACCCCCTATGAGCGGATCGGCGGTGCCGTCGTGGTCGACCGTCTCGTCGAATCCTTCTACCATCGAATGGATACTTTGCCCGATGCCAAGGGCATCCGCGCCATGCACGGCAGCAATCTCGGGCCTATCAAGTACATCCTGAAGCGCTATCTCTCCGAATGGCTTGGCGGCCCCAAGCTGTACTCGCCCGAGAAAGGCCATCCGCGGCTGCGCCAGCGTCACATGGGCTTCGCCATCGGCAATGCCGAGCGCGACGCCTGGCTGCTGTGCATGCGCGGCGCGCTCGAGGAGACGGTGACCGACGTCCAGGCGCGGCACGACGTCGACGCCGCCATGACCAAGCTCGCCGACTGGATGCGCAACCAGGCCGGCAACCCGCACGATGCTCGCGCCGCGCGGCCATAGGCCTGCGGTTGCGTCATTGCGAGGAGCAAGGCGACGAAGCAATCCAGAATCGTCGTGTTGCGCTAGATTGCTTCGCTGCGCTCGCAATGACGGAGACTGCGCGGCGCGTAGGGTGGGCAAAGCGAAGCGTGCCCACCACGACTCCATCAGCCGATGACAGCCGATGGAATGGTGGGCACGGCGAGCTTCGGGCAAGCCTAGCAATTGCCGCCGGTGGCGCCTTTGCCCACCCTACGGCTCCGGAACGGCCGAGCTAATACAATGGCACGCCGAAGAAGTTCTCGTCGTCGCCGCCCCAGGCGCGGTGTAGCGCCAGGGCGTTCTGCCATTGCATCATCTCGGCCTCGCTGGCATTGCGATGCGTGATCCTGCCGTCCGGCACCTCGGCGAGCAGAAAAGGCTTGCCGTTGCGGATGAAGCGGTTGAGATCCTTGGTGTCGTTGGGGCGCACGACGCAACGTGGCCGCTCGTCGATGAGGATGGTGGTCGGCAGCATCGCGGCGCTCTCACTCCATCGGATTGTCAATCAGCCGGCGGTCCCATGTCGTCGTCGGCCTTCTTCTTCTTTTTCTTGTCGGTCTTGGCCAGCGCATAGGCGCCGGCGTTCTTCAGCGTGATCGGCGGCTGCCCGACGATATATTGCGAGATCCACGCCAGGGTCCGGTCATGTGCCAGCGTGGCTGCAGATTCATCATAAGTCTCGCCGTCACCGTCGAACGCATGCGCGGCATTCGGATAGGAGAACGCGCTGACCTCGGGATGATAGGCGCGGAACATGGTCACCTCCGCGAACGGCACGACGATGTCGGCCTCGCCGAAATGGAGCAGCGTCGGAATCCTGCGCTTGGCGCCGGCTGCGTTGACGACACCGGTCGCGTAGTAACTCACCGCGCAGGCCACACCGGAGACGCGGTTGGCCGCGTCATAGGCGAGACCGCCGCCGGCGCCGAAGCCGACCACCGCCACCTTGCCGCATTCCTTGACGCTGTCGACCGTTGACTGGATCTCGGCGAGCAGCGGCGCTGCCGGGTCCGGCACGGTCTTGGCCGGCTCGCCCTCCGTTGCCGCGTCGATCGCCGCAGGAGGCGACAGCTCCGGCGCAATCACGACATATCCGCTGGCTGCAAAGGCATCGGCGACCTTGCGCAGCTTGCCAGCAGCGCCGGTGCCATCCGGCAGGACGACGATCGCCCCCTTCGGCGCATCGGCTGGATCGGCACGAAACGCCTGGAAGGTATGGCCGTCGCTGGCGGTCAGCTTGATCGTGCTCTCCGTAGGCATGTGATGCTCCTGCTCCTGTTGGCGCGGCTCGCGCGCGTTACAACAAACCCAGCTCCAGCGCGGTCTCTTCGGACATGCGCGACTTGTCCCATGGTGGCTCGAACACGAGCGTGACTTTCACCGACGCGACGCCGTCGACGGCCTGTACGGCGTCCTCCACCATGCGGACGATCTCGCTTGCGACCGGGCAGCCAGGCGCCGTCAGGGTCATGTCGATCTCGACGACGCCGCCGCCCTCGTGCGCGATTCGATAGACCAGGCCGAGATCGTAGACGTTCACCGGAATTTCCGGGTCGTAGACCGTCCGCAACGCGGCAATCACGCTCTCGGCGGCATTCCGGGAGCCGCTCGCTACGGCGTTCTGTGCCGGGGAAGGAGAGGGCGGGGCGTGCATCGTCATCATGCGTTGGTTCCTCTCATGATCCTGGTTCGCACCGGGGGATGGTCGTTGGAATTCGTGTCATGTTCGCTCTGCTCATGCTTGGCGTCGCCTCAATCCGAACCGAGCCCCTCGGCCAGCGCGGCGACGACCGGCCATCCGACGGCGCCGGCGGGATCCAGTCGCCGCAGCGCCGCGAGCATTTCGGCAGCACCCTCGGAATCAGTCTTGCGCAGATGAATGAAGGCGAGTGCCTTCAGCGTGTAGAGCGCGAAGCGGCCGGCGCCATCCGGCAGCGGATCATGCGGCGTCCAGTGCCGCCAATCACGTGGCCAGCCGGCTTGGCGCGCCGCTTCCGCAAGGCCCAGCTCGGCGACCGCCTCTGCCTCGTCGAGATGGCCTTGATAGGTGTGAATCTTGTACAGACAGAAGTAGGTCGGCAGCTGCTGCGGAGCGGTCGCCAGCGCCTGGCGAAACAGCCGATCCGCCTGCGCGTGGTCGCGGCGGTACGCCGCCACGCCCTGTTGCAGCAGCGCATCGATCTCCTGCGGCAGATCGCCGAAGTTGATCGTGTCGGGTTCGCTGACGAGTTCGAGCATCTGCATTGACCTCGATCAAATCACTGCAAGACGCGGACCGTTTTCGAGCGGGTGCAGCGGCGCCAGAGTCGGTACAAGGCGGGTGGAAGAACGGGCCGATGTTGGATTTTGAACGCGGCCTCTTCGCTGCCCCGTGGCTGATGTAGCAAAGACGACGCGACGCGGGCTGTTTGGCCTGGACAAGTCGTCAGATGCCGACGAGCCGGCGATTGCCGCCCGCAAATGACTGGTTCGGAGCTTGCATGAGGCCTTCATCAATCCAGCGGGAGTGGCAGCGATGGCGATGGCAGCGACGGATATCGAGCGTCTGATCAAGGAGGCGTTCCCGGATGCCGTCGTCCTGATCGAGGATCTGGCAGGCGATGGCGACCATTATTCGGCGCGCGTCACCTCACAGGCTTTCGCCGGGAAGAGCCGGGTGCAACAGCATCAGATGGTCTATTCGGCTCTCAAGGGCCAGATGGGCGGCGTGCTGCATGCGCTGGCGCTCGAGACGTCATTGCCGAAGTGATCGTTGCGATCCGGCTGATCGGTCGCATTCAGGGAAAGGATCCAGTCTATGTCGACATCCGAACGCATTCAGAAGCTGATCGACAGCAATGATGTCGTGCTGTTCATGAAGGGCGTGCCGGCCGCGCCGCAATGCGGCTTCTCCGCCGCGGTGGCGCAGATCCTGGCCAAGCTGGACGTGGCTTACGAGAGCGTCAACGTGCTCGCCGATCCCTTCATTCGCGAGGGCATCAAGGAGTTCTCCAGCTGGCCGACCATTCCGCAGCTTTATGTGAAGGGCGAATTCGTCGGCGGCTGCGACATCGTGCGCGAGATGTTCCAGGCCGGCGAGCTCGCGACGCTGCTCGCCGACAAGGGTATCAAGGCGCCTGCGTCATGAGCGATTCTGATGTTGCCGAGGCGGATGATTCATTCGAGATTCCGCAGCTCTACAAATACCACGCCTTCGTCTGCCTGACGCAGCGTCCGCCCGGACATCCGCGCGGCAGCTGCGGCGCGCTCGGCGTACAGCCGCTGTGGGATCGGCTGACCAAGACCATCGAGGCGCAGCGGCTGACGGACATCGGCGTCACCGCGGCCGGCTGCTTCGGCTTCTGCAGCGCGGGACCGATGATGGTGGTCTATCCAGACGGCGTCTGGTATCGGCCGACCAGGCCCGAGGATATCGACGAGATCGTCGAATCCCACTTCAAGCAGGGCAAGCGCGTCGATCGCCTGGTCATGGTGTTGAAGCGCTGAGCTTGCAGAACGGAGCCGCTCAACGCGGCTCCGGACAAGGTGTCGACCCCTCCGGACGCGTGCAGCCCTGGACATCGTCCAGATCGTCGCCCTGCCGGAGCAGCGAGATCACGGGTTCACGATCGAAGCCGGCGCAGCACCGGCCGCCGGCTTCGATCAATGGCCGACGGATCAGCAGCGGATCCTCGAGCATCAGGTCGATCGCTGCGACGGCTTCGATTGTCTCTGGCTCGATCGCTCCCGATTTCACGCGCGGCGAGGCTGGATTGAACCAGCTCCAGACGGGCGTCCCGGCGAAATACGCCCGCAGCCGCTCGCCGGTCCAGGGCTCGGTCAAGAGATTCCTGGCGACGACATCGTGGCCGGCGCGCGCCAGCATCAGCTTCTGCCGGGCGTTGGTGCCGCAGCCCGGCTTCTCATAGAAGACGACGGTCGTCACGTCAGGCGCCGCCGAGCTGGACCAGCTGCGCGCCGCCGGCGCGGCCGAGAATGGTGTCGACCTTCTTGCGCACCGACTCGATCGTAAGCGGCTTGACCACGGCGCCATGCGCGCCGGCCTTGAGACCTTCGATCGCGATCGCCTCGTCGGCCTTGGCGGTCACGATCAGAATCCGCACGCCTTTGAACTTCGCCAGGATCTCGCGGACGAGCTCGGGGCCGCGTTGCTTCAAGAAGGAAACCCCGAGCAGCACCACGTTCGGTGCCAGCCAGTCGACGCCCTTCTCATACGCCTCCTCTGGCGTCGCCAATTCATGTGTCTCGATTTCATCGTGCAACATGAACTGCAGGGCCGCGCGCGTGATCTCGTCGTCATCGATCACGAACACGCGCCGCTGGTCCACCGCCTTGGCCGTTTCCACTCCGATCTGCATTGCATCCTCCTCAACGTTGTCAGCGTCTGTGCCGCAGGGCTGCGGAGGGGGATCTAGCAAATCTCGTTCCGGGTCCTGCGCGGCTGAAACGGCGCAGCCGTTGTGTCGTTTCAGACAGGGCTGCGTGTCGTCGCATCTTGCGAAGCATTCCGATGTCGGGTTTCCAACAACCCGCAATCGCGTCCGGATTGCTCGGCATCTCCTTTGAAACATGATCGTTTTGGCGCTGTGCGCGTGCTGGCACAGCGGTTGCAAAACTGCGCTCAGGCAATGGTTGAGGGCTGAGTGCACGCCGACGCTTCGGACGAGCGATGCTCTCCTTCCCAACAACCCGTCTGCCGGTTCGGACACAAAGAGGACGCGGTCACGCTCTGCTGCAAGCGGGCGCGACATAGGCAATCGGTTGATGGAGAGCAGAATGTCATCACTGCGACAAATCGCATTCTACGGCAAAGGCGGCATCGGCAAGTCGACGACGTCGCAAAATACCCTGGCCGCGCTGGCCGAGATGGGTCACCGGATCCTGATCGTCGGCTGCGATCCCAAGGCGGATTCGACCCGCCTGATCCTGCACGCCAAGGCGCAGGACACCATCCTGAGTCTGGCCGCTGCCGCGGGCAGCGTCGAGGACCTCGAGATCGAAGAGGTCATGAAGGTCGGCTATCGCGACATTCGCTGCGTCGAGTCCGGCGGTCCGGAGCCGGGCGTCGGCTGCGCCGGCCGCGGCGTCATCACCTCGATCAACTTCCTGGAAGAGAACGGCGCCTATGAGGACATCGACTACGTGTCCTACGACGTGCTCGGCGACGTGGTCTGCGGCGGCTTCGCGATGCCGATCCGCGAGAACAAGGCGCAGGAGATCTACATCGTGATGTCCGGCGAGATGATGGCGATGTATGCCGCCAACAACATCTCCAAGGGCATTCTGAAATATGCGAATTCCGGCGGCGTGCGCCTGGGCGGCCTGGTCTGCAACGAGCGCCAGACCGACAAGGAGCTGGAGCTGGCGGAGGCGCTGGCGAAGAAGCTCGGCACCCAGCTGATCTACTTCGTGCCGCGCGACAACATCGTGCAGCACGCTGAGCTGCGCCGCATGACCGTTCTGGAATATGCGCCGGACTCGGTTCAGGCCGGCCACTACCGCTCGCTGGCGCAGAAGATCCACGCCAACGGCGGCAAGGGCATCATCCCGACGCCGATCACGATGGACGAGCTCGAGGACATGCTGATGGAGCACGGCATCATGAAGGCCGTCGACGAGAGCCAAATCGGAAAGACTGCCGCCGATCTCGCCGCAACGGCTTAAGCAGTCTTGGTACCGGCCTTCCTCCCGTCGGAAGGCCGGTACCTCATTGCATGTCCCGCCGGCAGGCGGCAGGGGATCACGCTATGACCATCGCAATCGTGGGCGTCTCGGAGTCCGTTGCCGCTGGCCTGCAACCGTCGCCGCGCAACGGATCCTTCGAAGAGGACAGGCGGCACCACGGCCGCCAGATTTACCGCCTGCTGACCGGCGTCGATCCCGACGATGCGCTGATCGACAGCGACATCGGTTTCGATCGTCACGTCATCGCATCGATCCTCGCCGCTTCAGCGATGGAGCATGGCGCGCTGGCGGAGCGAGCCGGGCTTTCGACCGTCGAGCTGATCGCACTGCTGGCGCAGCTGTTTCCTGCAGCCTCGATCGACTCCTCATGGCTGCCGATCACCGGGGCCGTGGCCGCGCCGGACGACGACGAAATCGCGATGGTGCGCGATCTGCTCGCCGCGCAGCGCTCCACGGACGGCGAGGTCGGCCGCTGGCTCGCAGCCATGGTGGCGCGTCGCGCGATGGAGCCCAACCATCTCTGGGAAGACCTGGGCCTGCGCGAGCGCTCCGAGCTGTCGCGGCTCCTGACGCGTCATTTCGCGCCGCTGGCGAACCGCAACACCAGGAACATGCGCTGGAAGCGCTTCTTCTACCGCATGCTGTGCGAGGACGATGGCTTCGTGATGTGCACGACGCCGGTCTGCACCCAATGCAACGATTTCGCGCTCTGTTTCGGCGAGGAGAGCGGCGAGAGCCGGATGGCCGAGCGGCGACGCGATGTGGCGCTGCAGGAGGCGGCGGGCGCCGCGATGTGAGTTCGAGGACCGTGACGATGTTGATGGACAGCCAGCTTCGATCCCCGTGCAACTCCGACGGCGGACCTTGTCCCCAGGCAGAGACCTGCGAAGCTGGCGAGATCCTGATGCGTCGATGCGAGGACGCGCTGCGTCGGGCCGGGTTGCGTCCCACCCAGCAGCGTCAGCAACTGAGCCGGATTCTGTTCGGCAGCGGTGACCGCCACATCACCGCCGATGCGCTCTATGGCGCCGCCGTCGCCACCGGCATGAAGATCTCGCAGGCCACCATCTACAACACGCTCAATCAGTTCGTGGAGCTCGGGCTACTGCGGCAGATCGGCGTGGACGGCTCGAAATCGTTCTTCGACACCAATACGACCGTGCATCCGCACTTCTTCTATGAGGACGAAGGCGAACTCGTCGATGTGCCCGAGCATGTCGCGTTCGAGGAGCTGCCGGAGCCGCTGCCGGGCTATCGCATGGAGCGGATTGACATCGTCATCCATCTGCGCCGCAGGCGCCAGGCCTGACGGCAGCGCAGGTCGCCGCGGCTTGGCGCTGGGCGACCGAGTCACTTCACCTCGACGTCTGATTCCCGACCCTGTTACGAATCCGACAATCCGTGTTCGCAAAAAAAGCGAAGTAAATTCAATTGATTAGCTTCGGGTCCGGCGGTGGCATGGCCGTTGCTGAGTGAATTGCTGGCCGTGATGGAGCGTCGTGCTTCTGGCGGCCGCACACAGGTTGCGACGGAGCGAGTGAATGCCAGACGTCTCCGGACAGCGCGGGCCCAGGAATGCCCGAGAGGCCGGCTCTGCCCACGGGGGCACGGTCTCGGGGAGCCCGATGCCCCGGGTCATCCTGAACGATACCACGCTCCGCGACGGCGAGCAGGCGCCGGGCGTCGCCTTCGCCCTCGGAGAGAAGGTCGTGATCGCCCGTGCGCTCGCCCGCGCCGGTGTTCCCGAGATCGAGGCCGGCACGCCGGCGATGGGGGTCGACGAGATCGCTGCGATCAGGGCGATCGTCGAGGCCGGTCTGCCCGCGACCATCATCGGCTGGTGCCGGATGCGCGAGGCGGATGTCGATGCGGCGATCGCGGCGGGCGTCTCGATGGTGAATGTCTCCGTCCCGACATCCGATGTGCAGATCGCCGCCAAGCTCGGCGGCAGCCGCAGCGCCGCGTTGGAGCTGGTCAAGCGCGTGGTCGGCTATGCGCGGAGCCGCGGACTGGCCGTTGCCGTCGGCGGTGAGGATTCGTCGCGCGCCGATGTCGGCTTTCTCGCCGAGGTGATCGCGACCGCGAAGTCGCTCGGCGCCCGGCGCTTCCGCGTCGCCGATACCCTGAGCGTGCTCGATCCCGACGCGACGTCAGCGCTGGTCGGCGCCTTGCGAGCGACCACGGACCTGGAGATCGAGTTTCACGGCCATGATGATCTCGGTCTTGCCACCGCCAACACGCTGGCGGCGGTCAAGGCGGGCGCGACCCATGCATCGGTCACCGTGATCGGCCTCGGCGAGCGCGCCGGAAATGCTCCGCTGGAGGAGGTCGCGGTCGCGCTGCGGCAGCTCTACCGGCGCGAGACCGGCATCGTGCTGGCCGAACTCGATCACGTCGCCAATGTCGTGGCGGCCGCCGCGGCGCGCGCCATTCCACTCAACAAGGCCATTGTCGGCGAGCACGTCTTCACCCATGAATCCGGCATTCACGTCGACGGGCTGCTGAAGGATCAGCGCACCTATCAGGCCCTCGATCCGGGACTGTTCGGCCGCTCCAACCGGATCGT
This sequence comes from Bradyrhizobium sp. SZCCHNPS1003, assembly GCF_032381555.1. NCBI lineage: Bacteria > Pseudomonadati > Pseudomonadota > Alphaproteobacteria > Hyphomicrobiales > Nitrobacteraceae > Bradyrhizobium > Bradyrhizobium sp. SZCCHNPS1003. Next base: position 37,923 of record NZ_JAUHIU010000025.1, on the reverse strand, counting down.
GATCGGGAAGCATTCCGGGCTGTCGGCGATCACCTCGCTGCTGTCGGATCTACGCCTGCCGGCGAGCGTCGACCAGGCCCAGCGCATCCTGACGCGCGTGCGCAGGCATGCCGTCACTCACAAGGGGCCAGTGCCGAAAGAGGCCGTTGCGGCCATCTGGCGCGAAGTCTGCGATCACCCGCTGGCGAGCTTTGCCTGATCATGAGCGACATCGTCGACACACCCATTGCAAAGCCGATCGTCGCCGAGCTGAGCCGGCCCTCGCTGCTCCGCCTGATCCGCGAGGACATTGCGTGCGTCCGTTCGCGCGATCCGGCGGCGCGCAGCGAAATCGAGACGCTGCTGACCTATCCCGGCATTCACGCGCTGATCTGGCACCGCCTGGCGCATCGGCTGTGGATTCGCGGCTGGCGTTTTCCGGCACGCTTGTTGTCGTGGCTCGGACGTTTCCTGTCGAATGTCGATATCCACCCGGGCGCGGAGATCGGGCGCCGCTTCTTCATCGACCACGGCGCCTGCGTCGTGATCGGCGAGACGGCAGAGGTCGGCGACGACGTCACGCTCTATCATGGCGTCACCCTGGGTGGCACGTCGTGGTCGCCGGGCAAGCGGCATCCGACGCTGGAAAGCGGCGTCGTCGTCGGCGCCGGCGCCAAGATCCTCGGACCAATCACGATCGGACCGCGCACCCGCGTCGGTGCCAACTCCGTCGTCATTCAGAGCACGCCGCCCGATGTCACCGTGGTCGGCATCCCCGCCAAGGTGGTGCGGCCGGAGTTCACCCATCGTCGAACCGTCGGACGCATCGACCTGGATCATCATTTGATGCCTGATCCGGTCGGTGAGGCACTTTCCGTGATGCTGGACCGGATCGAATTCCTCGAAGCGCAGCTCGCTCACATCAGGCAAAAGATGCGCCAGGGACCGCCGCTTCCGGCGCCGACCTCTTTCTGCGAGGTTGATCCGATTTTGAGCCAAGGAGCAAAGCAATGACTGCGGCATCGCCGAACGTTCTGGACGAACTGAAGAAGACCTCTGCCGCCGAGGAGTTCTTCAAGCTGCTCGGTGTCGACTACGATCCCAAGGTGCTCAACGTCTGCCGGCTGCATATCCTCCGGCGAATGGGGCAGTATCTCGTCAGCGAGGACTTCTCCGACGTTTCCAACGAGGATGTCGCAGCCCGCTGCAAGTCGTTCCTGGAGCAGGCCTATCAGGACTTCCTCGTCTCCACGCCGCTCGATCAGCGGGTGTTCAAGGTGCTCAAGGAGGCGGTGGCGCCGCCGAAACCGGCTCCAAAGCCGTTCGTGTCACTGACGACGCTCAAGTAACGGACGAACTGAGGATCACTCCTACGAGCGCCGCCAGCACGACTGGCGGCGCTTCCGCTTTCAGGCGAGCCGTGCGCTTTCAAGCTCCTGTCGCATTCCCGACGCGTGTTGCTTGCGACGTGTCGGGCCTTGGCGGCGAGTTCTCAGCAACAGAGATCAGGTTCATGCGCCAAGGTGTTGAATCCGTGCCGATAATCATTGCGGCCGAAACTGGTACGACAATTGCTGTCCTGATCGCAGACCTACACACCGGAGTGATCGCATGCATATCGTCGTCTGCATCAAGCAGGTTCCGGACTCCGCGCAGATCCGCGTTCATCCGGTGACCAACACCATCATGCGCCAGGGTGTGCCGACCATCATCAATCCCTACGATCTGTTCGCGCTCGAGGCCGCGCTGCAGCTGCGCGACAAGTTCGGCGGTGAAGTGACCGTGCTGACCATGGGACCGCCGTCCGCCGAGGACTCGCTGCGCAGAGCGCTGACCTACGGGGCCGACCGCGCCGTGCTGCTGACCGATCGCTTCTTCGCCGGCGCCGATACGCTGGCGACCACCTATGCGCTGGCGACAGCCATTCGCAAGGTCAGCGAGACCTTTGGCGCGCCCGACATCGTGTTCACCGGCAAGCAGACGATCGACGGCGACACCGCGCAGGTCGGCCCGGGCATCGCCAAGCGGCTGGGCCTGCTGCAACTCACCTATGTGGCGAAGATCAGCGAGGTCGATCCGGTGGCGCGCACGATCGAAGCCGAGCGTCGCTCCGAGGGTGGTGTTCAGGTGCTGAAGACCAAGCTGCCGTGCCTGGTGACGATGCTGGAGGCGACCAACGAGATCCGCCGCGGCGCCATGGCCGATGCGCTCCGTGCAGCGCGCGCGCAGATCGTCACCTGGAGCGCCAAGGACGCCGGCGTCGAGGACATCTCGAAGTGCGGCCTGAAGGGCTCGCCGACCATCGTGAAGCGGGTATTCGCGCCGTCGGCCCGGGCGGAGAAGGCAACCATGGTTGACTTCTCGAGTCGCGCGCCGGCCGACGCCCTGATCGAGGAATTGTTCAAGCGGCAGCCGAAGCTCGAAGCCGAACTGACGACGTCAGCGCACGGCTTCTGATCCATACGGCTTTTGACGGACCAAGGGACGACGATCATGAGCGAACCCACCAAAGCACCGCCCGCCGCAGCCGGTCGCGCCGCGACCAAGAAGGAGCTGCCGGAGCATTTCAAGGCCTACAAGCACGTCTGGGTATTCATCGAGCAGGAGCGCGGGCAGGTTCACCCGGTGTCCTGGGAACTGATGGGCGCCGGACGCAAGCTTGCCGACAAGCTGAAGGTCGATCTCGCGGCCGTCGTGATCGGGCCTCCCGGAGAAGCCGTGCAGCACGCTGCCGCGGAGTCGTTCTGCTATGGCGCCGATCTCGCCTACATCGTCGCGGACGGCGTTCTCACCGACTATCGCAACGAAGCCTACACCAAGGCGCTGACCGACGTCGTCAACACCTTCAAGCCTGAGATCCTGCTGCTCGGCGCCACCACGCTCGGCCGCGACCTCGCGGGCTCCGTCGCGACGACGCTGCTCACCGGTCTGACCGCCGACTGCACCGAGCTCGACGTCGATGCCGACGGCTCCCTGGCCGCGACGCGGCCAACCTTCGGCGGCTCGCTGCTCTGCACGATCTACACGCTGAACTATCGGCCACAGATGGCGACCGTCCGCCCGCGCGTGATGCCGATGCCGGACCGCGTCGAGAAGCCCGCGAGCCGCATCATCGAGCACAAGCTCGGTCTCGTGGAAGAGGATATCGTCACCAAGGTGCTGTCCTTCATTCCGGATCGCGATTCGGCCAAGTCCAATCTTGCCTATGCCGACATCGTCGTGGCCGGCGGGCTCGGGCTTGGCTCGCCGGAGAACTTCCAGCTCGTCAAGGGGCTCGCTTCGGTGCTCGGCGCCGAATTCGGCTGCTCGCGGCCGCTGGTGCAGAAGGGTTGGGTGACCTCCGATCGGCAGATAGGCCAGACCGGCAAGACCATCCGGCCCAAGCTCTACATCGCCGCAGGCATCTCCGGCGCGATCCAGCATCGGGTCGGTGTCGAGGGCGCCGACCTGATCGTTGCCATCAACACCGACAAGAACGCGCCGATCTTCGACTTCGCGCATGTCGGCATCGTCACCGATGCGATCCGGCTGCTGCCGGCGCTCACCGAGGCATTCCGCGCACGTCTGTCGCCGCATTCGCGCGACCGCATCGCGAGCTAGGCACCAGAGAGGGAGCAGGGCAATGATCGAGGAACGGTTCGACGCGATCGTCGTGGGGGCCGGCATGGCCGGCAATGCTGCTGCGCTGACCATGGCCAAGCGCGGCATGAAGGTGCTGCAACTCGAGCGCGGCGAGTATTCCGGCTCGAAGAACGTGCAGGGCGCGATCCTCTACGCCGACATGCTGGAGAAGCTGATTCCGGACTTCCGCGAGGAAGCACCGCTGGAGCGGCATCTGGTCGAGCAGCGCTTCTGGATGCTCGACGACAAGTCGCATGTCGGCCTGCACTACAAGTCGGACGACTTCAACGAGGAGAAGCCGAACCGTTACACGATCATCCGTGCCCAGTTCGACAAATGGTTCTCGTCCAAGGTCAAGGAAGCCGGCGCCACCGTGCTGTGCGAGACCACCGTGACCGAGCTGGCGCAGGATGCCTATGGCAAGGTGATCGGCGTCAAGACTGACCGGCGCGATGGCGAGATCCATGCCGACGTGGTCGTGCTAGCGGAAGGCGTCAACGGCCTGCTCGGGACTCGCGCCGGCCTGCGTGAGCGGCCGAAGCCGGAGAACGTCGCGCTGGCTGTGAAGGAGATGCACTTCCTGCCGCGCGAGACGATCGAGGCGCGCTTCAACCTGAAGGGCGACGAAGGCGCCGTCATCGAGGCCGTCGGCACGATTTCCCGCGGCATGACCGGCATGGGCTTCATCTATTCCAACAAGGAGTGCATTTCGCTCGGCATCGGCTGCCTCGTCTCCGACTTCCAGAAGACCGGCGAGACGCCATACGGCCTGCTCGAGCGGTTCAAACAGCATCCGTCGGTGGCGCCGCTGATCGAGGGGTCAGAGGTCAAGGAGTACTCGGCGCACCTGATTCCCGAGGGCGGCTATAATGCGATCCCGCAGCTCTGCGGCGATGGCTGGGTCGTGGTCGGCGATGCCGCCCAGCTCAACAATGCTGTTCACCGCGAGGGCTCCAATCTCGCGATGACTTCCGGACGCATCGCGGCTGAGGCGATCTTCCAGGTCAAGTCGCGCCGCGATCCGATGACCAAGGAGAACCTCTCACTTTACAAGAAGATGCTGGAGGACTCCTTCGTCATCAAGGATCTGAAGAAATACAAGGACATGCCGGCGCTGCTGCACAACCAGTCGCAGAACTTCTTCCTGACCTATCCGCAGCTCGTCTCCAAGGCGATGCAGAACTTCGTGCGCGTCGACGGGACGCCGAAGAAGGAGAAGGAGAGCAGCACCGTGCGCTCCTTCGTGAATGCAAGGTCATGGACCGGCCTGTTCGGCGACGCCTTCAGATTTGCTCGGGCGTGGCGATGATTGGTGAATGAACGAAACAGCCTAGGCGAGGGAGATCAGACATGAGCACGGACGTCGCAGTCAGGGTCGAAGACAAGCTGTTCTACAATCGCTATCAGGTCGATCCCGGCCGGGCCCATATCAAGGTCCGTCCGCATACGACGCCGACGCCGCAGTTAAAGGCGCTTCTCAAGGCCTGCCCGGCACGTTGCTACGAGCTCAACGACAAGGGCCAGGTCGAGATCACGGTGGACGGCTGCATCGAATGCGGCACCTGCCGGGTCATCGGCGAGGCCAGCGGCGATATCGAGTGGAGCTATCCGCGCGGTGGCTACGGGGTGCTGTTCAAGTTCGGCTGATGTCCGGCCGCCTGAGAGCGCCCCCGGGGCGGCGTGCTGTCGCAAATGCGACAAACGTGCCGCCGGTCGTCAATGCTATATCGTGACTGATATAGGTCATTGAGTTCGGTCGAGCTTTCTGTTTACATCTCGTTGCAGCAACGACGCTGCAATGGATGAGGAACAGCACGTGAAGCTGAGTGCACGAAACGTCTTGCCGGGAAAAATCATCTCTGTTGAGAAGGGCGCGACCACGGCCCACGTCAAGGTGGAGCTCGCTCCTGGACTCACGGTCTTCTCGGCGATCACCAACGAGGCGGTGGAGGAGCTCGCGCTTGCCGTCGGCGACAGCGTCTCCGCCGTCATCAAGTCGTCGGATGTGATGATCGGAAAATAGGAACGTGGTGCCGAATCGCTGCGCCGATCAGCCGGTCGACGCGTGACGCGCGCGCAGGTCGAGCCACCAGGTTTCCATCGCGGAACGTGACGGCTGCAGCAGCGTGCCGAAGTCGCCCGCAAAGGTCCGCCAGTCGTCGATGCATTTCTGCGGCACGGCCGTCAGCACCGGAATCCCCGACGTGATTGCGTCGGCCAGCTCGCCACGCAACCCGCTTCCCGAAGCCTCCTGCTTGGAGAACTTGTTGATCACGATGAGGTCGGCGTGGGCCGCGATGGCGCGGTGAACGGCCATGCCGGCTTCGGCAAGGCCCGCAGTGTCGAGCTTGCAGGCGGTCGATCCGGTGCCGAGGTCCTGACAGATCGAGATCGTGTCGCCATTGGCGAGATCGATCACGTCCATTCCGCTTTTCTTGCCGACTTCGTCTCTCGTATTGCGCTGAACGATGCCTCCGACGCGGACGCCCCGTTGCAGCAGCTCCTGGGCAAAGGCGTCCAGCAAGGCATCGGCATCGTCGCCCGGTCCGTAGAGAATGGCGGCGAGACGGGGCTGATTGGGCTCAGCGGAAGCAGGAAGATCGTGCGGGATCATACGGGGCCTGGCGATCGGGGGCGGGCGGCGACCAGGGTTTATATAGAGAATGCAGCCTGTGGAGAAAGAGCAGATGTCGCGCGCGCCGACCACCGCTACGCACCATGATCTGGAAGCGCTGCTCCGCGACGATGTCCCCTATGGCGATCTGACGACGGAGACGCTCGGGATCGGCGCCGAGCCGGGCCTGATGCACTTCGCTGCGCGCGACCGCATGGTATTGGCCCTGGCCGAGGATGCGGCGGCCTTGATCGAGCTCACGGGCTGCCATGTCGAACTGTTCGCCGGCAGCGGAACGGTGCTGGAGGAGGGGGCCCCGATCCTCCGTGCAGAGGGCGCGGCGGCAGGTCTGCTGCGGAGCTGGAAGGTGGCGCAGACGCTCATCGAGATCTGGTCCGGCGTCGCCACCGGGGCGGCTGCGATCGTCGGCGCGGCGCGCGCGATCAGGCCTGGTATCGCGGTCGCCTGCACGCGCAAGAGCGTCCCCGGAACCAAGCCGTTCGCCGTTGCCGCGGTGAAGGCGGGTGGCGCGGTGATGCATCGGCTTGGCCTGTCGGAGACGGTGCTGGTGTTTCCGGAACACCGGGCGTTTCTCGGCGATGCGCCGCTTGCCGATGTCGCTGAGCGGTTGCGGAGGAGTGCGCCGGAGAAGCGGCTCGTGATCGAGATCACCACGGTCGAGCAGGCCGTCGCCGCCGCCGTGGCCGGCTTCGACGTCATCCAGGCCGAGAAATTTTCGCCTGCCGACATCGCTGCGCTGACGGAGCGTATCGCCATCAGCGCGGCGCTGCCGCGGCGGCCGATCATTGCGGCCGCGGGTGGCGTGAATGCGCAGAACGCCGCTGCCTATGCTGCGGCGGGGGCAGACGTGCTGGTCACCTCGGCGCCCTACCTCGCGCGTCCCTGCGACGTGCAGGTGCGGATCAGCCCTGCCTCGGCCACGGCTTGACCGCGCGACCCGGCTACTGTGGGTGCCGCGGAGCGGCGCGCTTCTGGCGGTTGGCTCGCCATTCCATGAATTCACGGAACAGCCGGGGATCGGCCGAAACGCCGCTCGCCTGCAGATCGTTGGCCTGTGCATTCGCCCCCAGCATCTGGGCGGGCGGTGTATTGCGATCGAGCCAGTCCTGTGCCGTCTTGAATCTTGTCCAGCCCGCGATCGGAGCCAGCGGCGCCACCTCCTGCCATTTCGGGTGGTATGGCGGCCGTTGCAGCGCCTGCATATTGCTGAAGAAGGCCTCGACGAGCAGAGACAGCCGGCGGTGACGGTCGCTGCCTGCCGGCCAGTTGAACGACGCCAGCACGGCCTCGGCCGCGATCGTGTTCACCGGCGCCGAGGCGCCGACGAGGTTCGGATAGTCCTCGGCGGACAATTGCGCCGGCAGATAGTCGTCGTGCAGAGCCTTGTCGTAGTCGACGGGCACGAGATGCAGATTGGGATCGCTGACCTGGCTCAGCCATTGCACTGGCTTGCCCTCGACCGTGATGATCGCGTCGATGTCGCCCTTGCGCAGCATGTCCAGCGCCAGCCGCGGCTCGATATAGAGCAGATGCGGCCTGATCCCGAGGCGCTCGAACACGTTGATCGAGGTGACGAAGGTGCCGCCGTCGGGCAGGTCGACGGCGATGGTCTTGCCGTCGAGCTCGTTCAGGCTGGTGATCGATCTCGGCGCCAGCACGTGCATCTCCTCGTTGAACAGCTTGGTGACATAGACCAGTTGTTCGCGGATGTTGTTGGCGAAGTCCTTGCGCTCGAGAAAGGCCAGGGTGTCCTTGCGGATGATGCCGGCGTCGACGCCGCGCAGCAGCAGGATGTCGGCGACCGATTGCACCGAGCCGCGGCCGATCACGGGAAGGATGCGCAGCTCCGTCCCCTTGTCGAGCGCGGATGCGAGGTCCGCGCCCATGTTGGCGTAGGTGCTGCCGAACGAGCCGGTCATCAGCGTGACGGTATTGGCATTCAGCTGGTTGGCCAGATCGCGCTTCGCCGTGCCGTAACGGAAGATGGTCTTGAAGGAATCGCTGACGCTGCCGGGATCGATACCGCTCCGGACCGGACCGAAGCGCTGCCACTTGCCGCCGGTGAACTGCATCATCTGCATCTGCTCCAGCGGCGCGTGATCATGGGTGCTGGTGTTGACGGTGATGCCGGGCGTCAGCATCGGCAACTTGAGGCTCTTCAGGGATGCCGCCTGCTTCATGATATTGTCGCGCGACAGGTCGTCGCCGCAACTCCGCAGCACTGCGACCATCGCGTTTGCCGCGAGGTAGCCGAAGGTCGCAAGACCATTGCTTCTCGGTACGTCGGGCAAATAGCGGTCCATGAAGGTGGACCATTCGCGGTAGGATGGATCGCCTGCAGCCGCGGCCTCCTCGCCCTCGTAGTAATAGCCCGCGGACAAGATGCCTTCGGCATTCTGCAGGCCGGCCGGCTGCATCACGGCGGAGACCGATTCCGAGACCGTCGAGATGATGTGGTCCGGACGCCAGCCGAGCTCGGCCGCGCGGCGGATCGCCATCACGGCGAACTTGGGCGTGGTCACGTCGAAGAAGATGTCGGCGCCGGATGCCTTCAACGTGGCGATCTGCTGATTGACGTTGGCGTCCGTCACCTTGTAGGTGGCTTCTGCGACGATCGGAAGCTTGCCACCCAGGCCGTCCTTCAATCCCTTGACGTAATCCTTGCCGAAATCATCGTCCTGATAGAGAAGCGCGATCTTGCCGCGGCTGTGGGTCTCCAGCAGGTACTGGGCATAGACGTGCGCCTCGGCCTGGTAGCTCGGCTGAAAGCCCATGGTCCATGGAAAGTCGTGGGGCTGGTCCCATTGCGACGAGCCGGATGCCACGAACAATTGCGGGACTTTGTTGGCGTTGAGATAAGGGCGGACCGCCAGGTTGGGAGCCGTACCCAGGCTGGCGAACATCAGGAGGACATTGTCCTCCTCGACGAGCTTGCGGGTCATCTCGACCGTCTTCTGCGGCGCATAGCCGTCGTCGTAGGAAATGAAGTTGACGCGCCGGCCGTTGATGCCGCCCTCGGCATTGATCTTGTTGAAGTAGGCCGCGATCGTCTTGCCGATGACGCCATAGGCGAGAGCCGGGCCGCTGTAGGGCATAGTGTTGCCGATGCGGATCTCGTTGTCCGCGGCGACCGCTTGATGTCCGGTCAGCGCCAGCGGAGCGGACAGAGCCAGCGCGAGGCATGCGGCTGCTCGAGGGTGGCTGTTCTTTGCATCCCGTGGTTTGCGACGTCGGCTCCATCTGGCGGCCAAGCAGGCGCGAACTGCAGCATGGATGCCGTGCATCATCAGTCCTCCCATCGATATTTGGTTCTCGGGCGCAGCAGATCGCGGCCGACCGTCTCGCAGGGAGCGGTCCGGGTCGCGTCTCGAGCGCTCCGAGATTTATGCGTTAGCGCGCAGCCGAGATGCGTCGGCTGGCTTCCGGCGATCCTTGCTCCGCAGCCCTGAGATACCAGGCGCGCGCCTTGGCTGCGTCGGGAACGGCACCGAGCAACCGCGATTTCGTCAGTTCGGCCGGGTCATAGGTGCGTGCGAGCAGGAGGGAGGCGTCCGCAATCCCGGCGTCGGAAAGCCGCGTCAGGATCAGGCGCGCGCTGGCGACGTCGCCCGCGGCGAGCAGGTCGCGTCCGCGCTTCATCAGGGCATCGACCTCGTCTCGCGGCAACGGAACGGTCGGGCGAGGCGAGGCCATCGGGAGCGCAGGGGAGGGGGGCGAGACCGTCGGTGCTGCCGCGGCCGGCGCAGGCGACGTGGGCGCCGAGGGCCATGGCCGCATCGTCAGTTCTGTACTGCTGGGAGCCGCGAGCGCGGCGACCGTCTGCGGCGGGTCTTCCTGGGCGACCTTGGCTTCCGCGGGATCGATCTGGGCCAGGCTTTCCAGCACGGCGGTCGGCATGATCGGGCTCTTGCCGCCCGGCGTCGGCCCGCCGTTCTCGAAGGAGACCATGTTGACCACCATCAGGGCAATGGAGGCCGCGATGCCGACGGCGGCGCCGATCTTGATGATGCTGCCCAGCCGCAACGATTTGTCCGGATCCTCCGGCGGCAGGGGCATCACCACGGGATCGAGCTTCGCGCTCCAGGCGCGGTGCACCTCCTCATCGTCGAGGTCAAGGGCCGCTGGCCGCGCCGGCAGGAAGCTTGGCCGGGACACCAGATGATGCGGCAGGGGGACGCCGTCGGCGGGCGGATCGAATGCCGTCGGGCCGGCCTCCGTCTGGCGGCGGCGCGGCGCATATCTGCGGAGTTCTTCGTTCGCCCAGGGCGGCGCTGGTTTCGCCGGATCGTTCTGATCTGGAGCACTCATCACTAGCCTCCTGTCTCCGACGAACGTGTCGTGGGAGATAGCTTCAGGACGTCGGGCGCGCGCGGTCCAACCGAAGCGCGCATGATGCGACATCGGGGACATTGCATCAACGCTTCCGTCGAGACCGACAGGTCCGGTTTCCTTCCGACATGCACGCCATCGTTTTCGCGCGCCCTGGTCACAATCGATGTTGCTTGGTCCCTAAGCTGATCAATGTTCTTGTCGGGAAGGGTGAGTAGGTAAGGCTATTTGATGGAAATTTCCCGGCGCGCCGCATCGGTGATTGCTCGCGATGCGCGAGACCGAGGCCGAGTTCTGCGCTTTGCGGAAAGATCGGCTGGAGTATCAGGATGCCGCAGTCATCTCGACTTTGCCGCGAGGTCAGGGGCTTAGCGGACCGAGGAGTTGCAGGCGCGCCGCGAAACTCTGCAACTCAGGCGAGAAAGGGCGAAAAACAAATGCGGCCGGACAATGCCGGCCGCATTCACATATCCGATCGATTTTTATTCCGCCGCCAACGCGACGGACACACAAGCGGCTTCGATCGCAACGGCAACCGACTGGATGATGGCGGCAAAGCGTACGGCGGTCTGGATCGTGGCCGCGGGCACGCCCGCGTCCTGCAGGACCTTCTCGTGCGAATCGATGCAGGTGCCGCAGCCGTTGATGGCGGACACCGCGAGCGACCACAGCTCGAAATCGGCCTTGTCGATGCCGGGGTTGGCGATGACATTCATCCGCAGCCGGGCCGGCATCGTCGCGTACTCCTTGTTCGAGGCAAGGTGCACGAAGCGGTAGTAGACGTTGTTCATGGCCATGATCGCGGCGGCCGATTTCGCCGCCGCCAAAGCGGCGGGCGACAGCTGCGCGGCCGCAACCGATTCCAACGCCGCCACGACGCTCGGATTGCGAGTCGCAATCGCGCACGCGACGAACAGGCCATATTTGGCCTGCGGCGACAGCGTCTCGTCGGAGGCCATGGACGACAGGTTGAGCCTGATGTCCTTGGCGAAGTCCGGGATCTGGTCCTTCAGTTGCTCGATCGACATGATCAGGCGACCTTCAGGGTCTCGCCGCCGACTTCGCGGTTGCACGGGCAGAGCTCGTCGGTCTGCAGCGCGTCGAGCACGCGCAGCGTGTCCTTCGGAGCGCGGCCGACATTCAGGTTGGTCGCATAGACGTGCTGGATCGTGTTGTCGGGATCGACGATGAAGGTGTAGCGGTAGGCGACGCCGTCGGGCGAGCGGACGCCGAGGCCGTCGACCAATGCGCCCTTGGTGTCGGCGAATTGCCAGATCGGCAGCTTGTGCAGATCCTTGTGGTCGCGCCGCCAAGCCAGCTTGCAGAACTCGTTGTCGGTCGAGCCGCCGAGCACGACGGCGTCACGATCCGCGAAATCCTTCGCAAGGCGCGCGAACTCGGCGATCTCGGTCGGGCAGACGAAGGTGAAGTCCTTCGGATAGAAGAAGATGATCTTCCATTTTCCGGGGAAGCTGGTCTCGGTCAGGGTCTCGAAGGCGCTCTCGCCCTTCTCCTCCTGAAGATGAAAGCCGGGTTTCACGCCGACGATTTCAAACGATGGCAGCTTGCTTCCGATTCCGAGCATTGGGGCACTCCAAGAAATTATTGCGCTGCAATAGCGAGGCTCATTGTGCATTGCAAGCGATATGCCATTCGTTTTTAATATCAGTGGATTGTCGAAAACCCGACACTTGGCGGCAACATGCAGCAAGTGCGAGGTCGTGGCGATGGGGAGCTTGTGGATGGAGCTGGCTTAGAGCGTCGGCTTCGTGACATTGCGATCGGGCATCGAGCGACGACAGCCGGAGCGTGCGCGTCGTCGCCACGGCAAAAGGAGGTTGATGTCCCGCTGGGTCGGAGTGCCATGCGACCTCGTGTTGACGGTCTCGACGGCGACCGACGTGCAATTTCTTTGTGCGGCCGAAGTGGCAAAATTGACATTATCGCCTTAGTAGCGATGCACGTTTGACCACGGCGACTCCTGAAGCGGCAGCAAGGCGACAAGCCGTCGGCAGATCGCGGCGCGGCACGGCGCAAGGTGTCGCGCAGCGCACAGTGTTGTCAGCTTTTCAGCAGATCGCGTCTGTTATTTCGCCTTGCTGCGCGATGATCTGACCATAGTCTCCTCGCAGATTTTCATCACCATGAGCGAAACTGTCTCGGCATCAAAATCAAGCGCGAGCCTGTCGATCGATCGACAATGATTTCTCGCGACCTCAGCCGCGCTCGCGGCAGGATGGGAGCGCCTTCGCTGCTCGGAACCACGAGCGCGACGGCGGCAGGACTGAAGACGGTCCGCTTCAGCGAGGCCGTGCACAATCTCGGCTACATCAATCTCTACGTCGGCATGCACGCCGGCATCTTCAAGGAGAACGGTCTGGACGCGCCGCAGGCCTGGGATCTGCGCTGCGAGGTGCGCGAGAAGCTGGTTGCGTTCCTGCAGCGGGAGATGCGCGAAGCCTTGCCGCGCGAGCGCGCCGACATCTCCCCGCCGCTCTCGGTGTTCGGCCGCGAGGCGCCGCCGCACCATGCAGCCATGCCGAACTGACGCCGCTAGCTGCCTTGGACGGCCGTGAGCGGCCAGTCTCCGATGATGTGGAAACGCTGGTGGGCACTGGGCTGGCGGAACAACACAATCCTGTCGATCCGGAGCTCTGTCAGTGACAGTGCAGCGAATCTCTCCTGCAGCATCGTCAGGATCGGCCGGCGCCGTTCGTCGGACAGCCGGCAGGTCAGCGTCATGTGGAAGCGGAAATCCTCCATGACATAGGGATAACCCCAACGATCGAGATGATCGCGCTGCCGTGGTGTCAGCAGATCCGGCTTGCGCCGAGCACGGTCGTCGGCGGTCATCGGTGCGCGAAACGGCTCGAAGGCCTGGACACAATCGGCCGCGAACTGCTGCAGGATGGGGGACGGCTCGCCAGGGATCATCGCGATGAATCCGCTGATCGCGTCCACGATCGGACGGATGGCCGGGACGGCTCGCGGCGTGGCCGCGAACTCAGCACAAGCGGCGCAGAGCGCGGCTTCGCTCTCCGCATCCGCCAGCTCGAACGGAGCCTTCAAGGTCGCGTGAAAGCCGTATTTGCGCGGGTCTGCGGTCAGCTCAGCCCAGTCTGGAACCGTGCGGACGATCTCGCTCGGAAAGCTGCGGTCATCGCCGCTCCACGCGTCGTAACCGAGCAGGCGCGCGCCGAATTCCGCCAGGTCGGCTGTTGCTGGTGGAGCATAGTAGATCGCATAGCGCGGAAAATTGGCCATGATTTGCTACTCCGCCGCCATGGCATGCGCCGGCCGGGCGTTCAGCCGGTCCGTCTCGGTGAGATAGACCAGCCGGCCGGACGCGATCACAGCGACGACGCGGGGGCGCAACGGTACGCGGTCGTCGACCAGAATGATATCGGCGCGGCGGCCCTCGGCGAGCATGCCGCGGTCCGCCAGCCCGGCTGCGCGTGCAGGGCCGCCCGAGATCAGATCCCAGGCGCGCGCCAGCGAAAGAACGCCGTCGGCAGCAAGCCGGTACGCTGCCAGCAGCGGCGCGGGATAGTAGTAGTCGGAGGCCAGCACCGAGCAGAGGCCCTTGGCGATCATGTCGCTGGCCTTCGTCCACCCGGTATGGCTGCCGCCACGGACGACGTTGGGCGCGCCGAATACGATCGCGTCGCCCCCTTGAGCGGCCTCGCGTGCAGTCTCCTCGTTGACCGGAAATTCTGCAATGGTCACTCCCTGGCTGCGAAAGGCCTTGCGCATGGCCGGGCTGTCGTCGTCGTGCGACAGCATGCGGACACCAGCCTTGCGTGCGATCTCGGCCAGCCGCGCGATCGAGGCCGGAACGGCATCGGCGCGAGCGGCGATGCGCGCGACCAACCGGTCGAACTCCGCGCCGGGCAGGCCGGTGCGGTCGACCATGCGCTGGCGCTTGTGCGGCTTGTCCAGACTCGCCACCGTCGAGTCCATGTGATCGTTGAAGGCGAACAGGTCGACGCGCCGGTCGGCGAGCCATTGCCAGATCTCCTCCTCGTCGTCGAGATTGAAGGTCTCGTGGCGCAGATGGAAGCGCGTGTCGGCTGCGAGCCGCGGGCGAAGCGCTTCGATCGATTCGAGCAGGCGCCGCGCATTGTCGGCGCTGCGCAGGCCCGGCTCCCATGACCAGGTCGTCGCGTGAAAGACCGTGGTGATGCCATTGCTGATGGCCTGGCGGTCGCTGTCGATCAGCGCGACGTCGGTCGGGAAGTCGACCCCGGCGCGCGGCATCATCTGGCGCTCGAACGCATCGCCGTGGATGTCGACGATGCCGGGGAGCACGGTGAGCCCCTCCGCATCGAGTTCGAGACCCGACCGGCGTCCCGGTGTCCCGATGCCAGCGATCACGCCGCCGGATATGATCAAGGAAGTGTCTACGAGGTCGGTATCGACGAGGCAGCGGCCCCGCGAGATGGAGATATCGGTCATGGGGCGGCACTCTGCCGCACCGCGACGCGCGCGTCGAGGGCAGCCTCGTATTTGTCGAGAAACGCAGTGATCGCGAGCTTGCGGAAATCCGGCAGCGCCGCGCGCAGCGCCTCGTGATTCCAATCCCACCACGCCAGATCCAGCAGCCGCTGCTCGACCTCGCGCGGAAACCGGCGCTTGATCGGCCGCGCCGGATTGCCGGCGACGATGGTATAGGCCGGAACGTCCTTGGTGACGATGGCTCCGGCCGCCACGACCGCGCCGGTGCCGATGTTGCGGCCCGGCAGCACGATCGCGCCATGGCCGATCCAGACATCGTGTCCGATCTGGACATGATGCTCTCTCCGCCAGGCGAAGAACTCCACATCGTCGGGCTCTCCTGGAAAATAGGCGCTGGCGCGATAGGTGAAATGGGCCTGCGTCGCCCGCTGCATCGGGTGGTTGCCCGGATTGATCCGGGTCATCGCCGCGATCGAACAGAACTTCCCGATCGTCGTGTAGGTGATCTGGGAATCGTTGACCACATAGGAGTAGTCGCCCATCGTCACCTCCTGCAGGATGGTGCGGGCGCCGACCTCACAATAGGCGCCAAGCGTCACGTCCTGGAGCTTGGCCGAAGGGTCAACGGTTGGTTCAATTGAAAGCGACTTGCCGGCCATCTCACGTCCTGACTCTACTCTCTACATCTGTGAAGGTGTCGGATCTCCCCTATGACAGGCGCGTGACATCTGCATGACTGCGACCGGCGTGTGGACGAGTGCGGCGCTGCGGTGTCGCTGTCACATAACTGTAGAATCCAGACGCTAGCGATAGGCCAGAGCGAGGCGTCTGGAGAATTCAATGCTGGTGGTGGATGGCCTGACGTGCCGTTTTGGCATGAAAGCCGCAGTCGACAATGCATCCTTCTCAGTTGCACCCGGCAGCTTCGTCGGCGTGATCGGGCGTTCCGGAGCCGGCAAGTCGACCCTGCTGCGGTCCATCAATCGTCTGAGCCCGGTGAGCGGCGGCCGCATCCTCTTCAAGGATCTCGATGTGACGGCGCTGCGCGGCCGCGATCTGCGGCAGTGGCGTGCGCGCTCGGCGATGATCTTCCAGCAGTTCAATCTGGTCGGCCGATTGGACGTGCTGACGAACGTGCTGATGGGGCGACTCGCCGAAATCCCGTCGTGGCGCTCGCTGGCGCAGCTCTGGCCGGCGGAGGATGTCGCCATGGCGCTGTCCGCGCTCGAGCAGTTCGACATGGCCTCCCTCGCAGCGCAGCGCGCCGATCAGCTCTCGGGCGGGCAGCAGCAGCGCGTCGCGATCGCGCGCGCGATGGTGCAGAACCCCGAGATCATTCTCGCAGACGAGCCGATCGCCTCGCTCGATCCCCGTAACACCAAGATCGTGATGGACGCGCTGCTGCGCATCAACAAGCATTTCGGCATCACCGTCGTCTGCAATCTGCATTCGCTCGATCTGGCGCGCAGCTATTGCGATCGCCTGATCGGCATGGCGACCGGACGGATCGTGTTCGACGACGTGCCGTCGGCGCTGACGGCGCAGATCGCACGTGAGCTCTACGATCTCGAGGCGGACGAGGTGATGGGTTCGATCCATCCGGCACCGGCGGCAACGGTGCCGGCACTCGGCGAAGCCGCCGTGGCCTGAGACGCGGATTTCTGCAAGCTCGAGCTTCCGCATGGCGCGGGGGCGAGACCTGTTACTTACTGCAACAAGAGGGCATGTTATGATCAATCGTCGCATCGTTCTGGCGGGCGTCGCTGCGCTGGCTTTCACGGCCTCGGCGTCAGCCGAGGACTGGAAGGCGAAGTATCCTGAGCTGACCTTCGCCGTGGTCCCGGCAGAGAACGCCTCGGGTGTCACCGAGCGCTGGACGCCTTTCGTGAACTATCTCTCGAAAGAGCTGGGCGTGAAGGTGACGCTGCGTATCGCCAACGATTACGCGGCCGTGATCGAAGGCCAGCGCGCCGGCAACATCCACATCGCGAGCTATGGCTCGGCGTCGTTTGCCCGCGCCCGGCTCACCGGCGTCAAGACCGATGCCTTCGCCAACGACATCAACTCCGACGGCAGCACCGGCTATTATTCGGTGTTCTTCGTCAAGGCGAGCAGCCCGTACCGGAAGGTCGAAGACCTCAAGGGCAAGAATCTCGGCCTCGTCGATCCGAACTCAACGTCGGGCAACAACGTGCCCCGCTTCGAGCTCAACAAAATGGGCGTGACCGACGCCGAGACGTATTTTGGCAAGGTTGTCTTCACCGGCAGCCACGAGAACGCGGTGCTGGCCCTGTCCCAGGGGACTGTCGACATCGCGGCCAACCAATGGACGAGCGACAACGATTCGACGTTGGCCCAGATGCTGACCAAGGGCATGCTGAAGAACGCTGACGGTTCGCCGATGAAGAAGGACGACTTCCGCATCATTCACAAGTCGGCGCCGATCATCAACGGCCCCTACGCCTACAACACGGACCTGCCGGACGATCTGAAATCGGCGATCGCCAAGGCCTTCTTCGATGCGCCGATCAAGGACAAGGCCGCCTTCGACCGTCTCTCCGACGGCCAGAAGAAGGGCTTCCACCCTGCCACGACGAAGGACTGGGACGGCACGATCGACCTGATCAAATTCGTCGACAGCCTGCGCAAGAAGGCGTCCTGATCGACGATCCATCGATGGTGAGCCGGGTCCCGTGGGGCCCGGCTCGTCCGTTGAAGAATCCCTCACACGTCCGAACCAAGAGCAGCACGAAGCCGATGGCTGTTGCCGTTTCGATCCTTCCGAGCCAGCAGCTTGCGGCTCTGAACGAGACCTATCGGCGGGCCGTTTCGCGCCGTCGATTGCGTCTTGCCCTGTCCGCCATGGTATTCCTGGCGGTGCTCTTCGCCGCGGCCATCGGTGCCGAGGTCAATCTGCGGACGTTCTATACTTACTTCGGCAACTTCATCAGCTACTTCGATCGCATCTTCGCGCTCGACGACGGGCAGCGGGTCTGGACCAATCTGCCCGAATGGTTCTGGGGCTTCAAGAAGTGGATCAAGCTGCTGGCAGAGACGCTGCTGATCAGCTACGTCGGCACGATGGCCGGAATGCTCGTCGCATTCGGTCTCAACTTCCTCGCCGCCGAGAACACCTCGCCCGCGCCGTGGATCCGCTTCACGGTGCGCCGGCTCCTGGAATTCGCCCGCACCGTTCCGAGCGTCGTGTTCGCCCTGATCTTCGTCATTGCTTTCGGGCTTGGGCCGATCCCGGGCGTGCTCGCCATCGCCCTTCATTCGAGCGGTGCGCTCGGCAAGCTGTTCTCCGAGGTCGTTGAGAATGCCGACATGAAGCCGGTCGAGGGCGTGCGCGCCACCGGCGCGAGCTGGCTGTCTTGCATGCGATTTGCCGTGCTCCCTCAGGTTATTGCGGGTTTCTCCAGCTACACCTTGCTGCGCTTCGAGATCAACGTGCGCGAGGCTTCCGTGATGGGCTTCGTCGGCGCCGGCGGCATCGGCCAGGAGCTCGTGGTCGCGATCCGCAAGTTCTACTATTCCGACGTCAGCGCCATTCTCGTCATGATCGTGGTCACGGTGTTCCTGATCGATATCGGCACCGGCTGGCTACGCGGCCGCCTGTTCGGCTCGGAGGCCCGCACATGAGCATCTCCGGCTCACCGGACGCGAAGCAGCTTGCCGAGCGCTACCCGCATATTTTCAATCGGTCCCTGTCCGCACGTTTCGCAACGCCGGTCGTGCTGCTGCTGGCTCTGGCCATCTTCGTCTTTGGTCTCGTCGATCTCGACTTCTCGCCGTCGCGGATGCTGTCCGGCCTCGGCCAGCTCGGCTGGATCGCGCGAATGATGCTGCCGCCAGATCCTGGCTCGTCGCTTCCGATCTATCTCAAGGCGCTCGGCGAGACGCTCTCGATCGCGGTGCTCGGCACCACCTTGGCGGCCGTCTTCGCGCTTCCGGTTAGCCTGCTTGCGGCCAGGAATATCGTCCCGTCGGCCGTCTTCCGCTTTCCGGTGCGTCGCCTGTTCGACACCATTCGCGGCGTCGACACGCTGATCTGGGCGCTGGTCTGGATCAACGTCGTCGGCCTCGGGCCCTTCGCCGGCGTGCTGGCGATTGCGGTTTCGGATTTCGGTGCGCTCGGCAAGCTGTTCTCGGAGGCGATGGAGAGCGCCGACCGGAAGCAGGTCGAGGGCGTGCGTGCGGCCGGCGGCAGCGCGTTGCACGAGATTCGCTTCGGCCTGCTGCCGCAGGTTCTTCCGGTCATTGCCGGCCAGGTGCTCTACTTCATCGAATCCAATACGCGCTCGGCGACGATCATCGGCATCGTCGGCGCGGGCGGCATCGGGCTGCAACTGGCCGAGCAGATCCGCGTGCTGGAATGGCAGAAGGTGTCGTTCCTGATCCTGATGATCCTGGTGGCGGTGGCTGCGATCGACTGGATCTCGGGCAAGCTGCGCTTTGCGATCATCGGTCGCCGCGCCGTCGCTTGAACGTCGCGGCATCTGAAGGTTGCGATCGTTCGTTGACGAACGATCAAGGTGCGGCTTCGGCCGTGTGCACTGCACTTTCTGTCGCAAATCCTTCATGTGCCGCCGTTAGGGGAAGCTCCGGAACTGGCCGCCGTGCCAGGAATACGGAGTCTGTCTTCATGAAGGTCACCCGCCTCGTTCTCGCGCTGCTCGCGCTATGTGTTGCCGCATCATGGCAGCCGGCCAAGGCCGCGGACGTCATCTGCTACAACTGCCCGCCGGAATGGGCCGACTGGGCCTCGATGCTCAAGGCGATCAAGACCGATCTCGGCTACGACATTCCACACGACAACAAGAACTCCGGCCAGGCGCTGGCGCAGATCCTCGCCGAGAAGAGCAATCCGGTCGGCGACATCGGCTATTTCGGCGTCACCTTCGGCATGAAGGCGAAGACGCAGGACGCGCTGGAGGCCTACAAGCCCGCAAACTGGGATCAGGTCCCCGCCGGCTTGAAGGATGCGGACGGCTACTGGACCACGATCCACTCCGGCACGCTCGGCCTGTTCGTGAACAAGGATGCGCTCGGCGGCAAGCCCGTTCCGGCCTGCTGGAAGGACCTGCTCAAACCAGACTACAAGGGCATGGTGGGCTACCTCGATCCGAGCTCTGCGGCCGTCGGCTATGTCGGCGCGGTTGCCGTCAACCTCGCGCTCGGCGGATCGCAGGCCAATTTCGAGCCAGCCCTTACGTTCTTCAAGGATCTGCGCAAGAATGATCCGATCGTGCCGAAGCAGACGTCCTATGCGCGTGTCGTCTCGGGCGAGATCCCGATCCTGTTCGACTACGACTTCAACGCCTACCGCGCGAAATATACCGAGAAGGGCAATTTCGAGTTCGTGATTCCCTGCGAAGGCTCGGTGGTCTTCCCCTATGTCGTCGGCCTTGTGAAGAACGCGCCCGACAAGGACAAGGCGAAGAAGGTGATCGACTATCTGCTCTCCGACAAGGGCCAGGCGATCTGGACCAATGCCTATCTGCGTCCGGCGCGCCCGATCGAGCTGCCGGACTCGGTGAAGAACAAGTTCCTGCCGGACAGCGACTACGCCCGCGCCAAGAGCGTGAACTGGGGCGATATGGAAGCTGCGCAAAAGGGCTTCGTCGATCGCTATCTGTCCGAAGTCCGCTGAAGGAGCACCGCGCCTCCGCCGGAGACGATCCGGTGGAGGTGCACTTGATCATATGTCGCACAAATCCTTCGTCCGGCTCTGTTTGCTGCCTCTGGGAGCCGTCACCTCGGCATTCTTCCTGTTGCCGATGGCGAGGCTGCTCGTCACCGGCGCCGAGGGACCGCACGGTCTGGCCGAATATCTCGCGATCATCCTCGAGCCGCGCTACCGCACGACACTTCTCAACACGCTGGCGCTGGCGGCGGCCACCACGATCGCGACCCTGGTCATTGCGACGATCGCCGGCCTGTTCCTGCAGCGTCACCGGTTTCCGGGCCGCGCGATCCTGGTCGCGATCCTGACGTTTCCGCTCGCGTTCCCGGGCGTCGTGGTCGGCTTCATGATCATCCTTCTGGCTGGCCGCCAGGGGATGATCGGGGAGGTCTCGTCCCGGCTCACCGGCGACAAGCTCGTATTTGCCTATTCGATCTACGGGCTGTTCCTCGGTTATCTCTATTTCTCGATTCCGCGGGTGATCCTCACGATCATGGCTGCCGCGCAGAAGCTGGACCCCGGTTTGGAGGAGGCGGCCCGATCGCTCGGCGCGAGCCCCTGGGCCGTGCTGCGCGACGTGATCCTGCCGGCGCTGACCCCGGCGCTGATCGCGTCCGGCGCGATCGCGTTCGCGACGGCGATGGGTGCGTTCGGAACGGCATTCACCTTGGCCACGAACATCGACGTGTTGCCGATGCTGATCTACACGGAGTTCACGCTGGCCGGAAACCTGGCCACCTCGGCGGCGCTCTCGGTCGGCCTTGGCCTGATGACCTGGCTGATGCTCGCATTGGCGCGCTCCTTCGCCGGCAGCTCGGTGGCAGCGGCAGGGTAGGCACGTGCGCGACAGAGTCATCTTCATCCTTCAACTGCTGTTCACACTTCTGGTCGCCGCCTTCCTGGCCGTGCCGGCCGGCCTTTCGATCGCCGCGGGCGTGACCGTCAACTACTTCCGCGGCATTCAATCCGGCGTGACGCTGCAGTGGGTGGCCCAGGTCTGGGAGCTCTACGCGGGCACGATCATGGCATCGATCCTGATCGCGCTGGGCACGCTGGCGGTCACGCTCGTGGTCGGTGTTCCCGCTGCCTACGCGCTCTACGTTCGCGGCGGACGGCTGGCGCGGCTGGTCGAGGAGATCATCACCTTGCCGCTCGCGATTCCCGGGCTCGCCATCGCGCTGGCGCTGCTGCTCACCTATGGTGGCTTCGGCAGCTTCCGCCGCTCATGGCTGTTCATCCTCGCCGGCCATGTGATCTTCACGATGCCTTTCATGGTGCGCTCCGTCATGGCTGTGTTCGCGACCATCGACGTCAAGTCGCTCGATGAGGGCGCCGCGTCGGTCGGGGCGGCGCCATGGCGCCGCTTCATCGATGTCATCGTTCCCAATGCCGCGCCGGGGATCCTGGCCGGCAGCCTCATGGTGGTGACGCTATCCCTCGGAGAATTCAACTTGACTTGGATGTTGCATACGCCGCTGACCAAGACGCTGCCGGTCGGCCTCGCCGACAGCTACGCATCGATGCGGCTGGAGGTCGCATCCGCCTACACGCTGATCTTCTTCGTGATGATCATTCCGCTGCTCGTGGCGATGCAGTGGATCGGCGAGAGAGGAAGGTTGCGGTGAGCACGATGACCCGGCATGGAGCCGCCCTGAAGGTGGAGAATTGCGGCAAGACCTTTGCCGACGGGACCTGCGCGCTCGCGCGCGCCACGCTCGACATCGCGCAGAGCGAGACGCTGGTGCTGCTTGGGCCGTCCGGCTGCGGCAAGACCACGCTGCTGCGGATCGTGGCCGGGCTCGAAACACCCGATGCGGGCGGGCGCGTGCTTTTCGACGGCAAGGATCTGACGAGGCAGCCGATCGAGAAACGCAATGTCGGCATGGTGTTTCAGTCCTACGCGCTGTTCCCCAACATGACCGTCGCTGACAATATCGGCTACGGGCTCAAGATCCACGGCGTGCCCAAGCCGGAGCGCGCCGCGCGGGTCGCCGAGCTGGTCGCGCTGACCAACCTCGCCGGCCTCGAAGATCGGCGCATCGATCAGCTCTCGGGCGGTCAGCGCCAGCGCGTCGCGCTCGCGCGCGCGGTCGCCATCCGGCCGAGCGTGCTGCTGCTCGACGAGCCGCTCACAGCCTTGGACGCAGCGCTCCGCGAACGGTTGCGCGACGAGCTCAACGGCCTGTTGCGTACGCTCGGAATCACGGCAATCTACGTCACGCATGACCAGGCCGAAGCCATGGAGCTCGGGGACCGCATCGTGGTCATGCGCAAGGGCGCCATCGCCCAGGTCGGGACGCCGCGCGAGATCTATTTCACGCCAGCCGACCGCTTCGTCGCGGAGTTCGTCGGCGCGGCCAACATAATCGAGGCGCCGATCGACGGCGCTCACCTCGTCTTGCCCGGAGGGAGACAGCGGATCGCAGAGGCTGGCTCGGGCAGCAGGGCGATGGCGATGGTTCGGCCGGAAACGATCGGGATCGTCGACGCGGCGGCATCGTGCCTGACCGGCCTCGTCGACAGTGTTCGCTTCGCCGGTGATCGCCAGCGGATCGTCGTCCGCGACGCCGCCGCCGTTCCACTGACGGTGGACGCACCGAATACGATCAGGGTCAGCGCGGGTGAGCGGATCGGCCTGTCGATTGAGCCGAGCGCCATTCGTCTGCTGCCGGAGCAAGGTGGATCAGCATGAGCACGCGTCCTGTCACCATCGCCCAGATATCCGACCTGCACATCAAGGCGCCCGGCCGGCTCGCCTACCGCCGCGTCGATACGGCGCGCGCGCTGGCCCGTTGCATCACGGAGCTCAACCGGTTCGAGCCGAAGCTCGATCTGGTGGTGATCTCGGGCGATCTCGTCGATACGCCGTCGTCGGCCGAATACGATCATCTCAAGGATCTTCTCGCCGAGCTCGAAACTCCATTCGTCGCCGTGCCCGGCAATCACGATTCACGCGAGCTGATGCGCGCGGCGTTTCCGGACGCTCTGCATGGTCAACCCACCAGTCCGCTGAACCGGTGCGTGGCGTTGACCGATCTCGATCTGCTTCTGCTCGATTCCAGCGTGCCCGGCCATCCGCATGGCGAGCTCGATGAAGCGAGTCTGCAATGGCTCGACGCCGCGCTGTCCGGATCCAGCGAAAGGCCGGCCCTGTTGTTTCTGCACCACCCGCCGTTCGCCACTGGCATCTGGCACATGGACCGGCAGAACCTGCGCAACGCCGACGATCTCGCGGCCGTCCTCACGCGCCATCCGCGGGTGCAACTGATCGGGTGCGGTCACGTTCATCGCGCGACGCTGACCCGGTTTGCGGGCATCCCCTGCACGATCTGCCCGGCACCGAACCATGCCGTCGCGCTCGACCTGGCCGAGCTTCGCCCGCCATCCTTCCAGATCGAGCCACCGGCCTTTCACCTTCATGCCTGGTTTCCAGGACCGGGATTCGGAACGGTCGTCACGCATCAGGTGCCCATCGGGGATTTCGACGGGCCGCATCCGTTCTTCAATCAAGACGGCACGCTCATCGACTGAGCGCGCAAGGACGCGACAAAGCCATGGACGTCTGGTCTAGCTCTCGACCTCGAAGGTCACGCGCTCCGCGGCGAAGCGCGAGCGCTTGCTGACGAGCGGCGTCGCATCGGCATCGATGTCGGTGCTGTCGACCACCAGCACCGGGCGCCCAATCGCGAGGTCGAGCCGTGCGGCGTCGCTCGCGTCGGCGATGGCTGCCGTGATCCTGGTCGTGCCGCGGCGATAGTCGCGAATGCCGTAATGCGCGAGCAGCGCCGTCATCGAGCGGACCGACGCGAAGATGTGACCGGCCTCGGGAAATCGCTCGGACGACAGCCAGGACGTGCTGACGCAGATGGGGGTCTTGTCGGCAAGACGCAGTGCATCGATTCGGACCAGCGGAGCACCCGTCTTCAATCGCAGCTCGCGCGCGAGTTCGCGCGTTGCGGGCTCTTCGGACGCTGCGATCAACTGCCCACGAGGCTCACGCCCGCCGGCGCCCACGATCTCGGAGAACCTGGTTCGCGATCTCAGGGGATATGACAGACGAGGCGCTTCGACATAGGTGCCGCTGCCGCGCTCGGCGCGCACGAGGCCGCGCTCCGCCAAGGTCGCGAGCGCGCGACGCACCGTATGACGGTTGACGCGGTAGGTTTCGGCGATCTCGGTCTCGCCGGGCAGGCGCGTGCCGGCGGCGAAGCGGCCGTCGGCGATGTCGCGCTCGATGCCGTCGGCCACCCGCCGCCACAGCGCCACGCCCGAATCGGCGCCCAGCATGCTCATCGCGGCTCCCCGCTGTCCGGCCTCGAAATCACGTCCATGTCATCAAACAGTCATGGCGCTTCGTTACGAAGTTGTCTATTAACATAGACAACTTCGTAACGGCAAGATCGGGATGAAGATGGGCGGCGAGATGGCGATGCAGGACCGGCGCAGGGCGGCGATGCGGGTATTGGCGCATGCCTCGCATGTGGACATCCGCGCCAGGCTCGATAGCCTCGCGCTGCCTAAGCATCGCGACCTGCGCCCGGCGGAGAATGGCCTCGTGATGCTGCGGGGCCGGATCGGCGGTGATGGTGCGCCCTTCAATGTCGGCGAGGCGACGGTGTCGCGCGCCGCGGTACGGCTGGAGAGCGGCGAGGTCGGGTTCGGCTATGTGCTGGGACGCGACGCCGCCAAGGCGCGTTTGATGGCGCTGTGTGACGCGATGATCCAGTCATCAAGCCACACGCGATCGATCGAAACGCAGGTGGTTGCGCCGCTGCAGGCGCAGATGCGCACTTCGCGCGAGCACCGCGCAGAGGAGGCTGCGGCCACGCGTGTCGATTTCTATACGATGGTGCGAGGAGAAGGCTGATGGCTGCCGCCGCTTCCGATCTGCAGCCTGGTTTCGCCGACAATGTCCTGTCCGCGCAATCGACCTTCCGTACCGTCATGGAGGCCATGGCGCGTCCGGGAAATGTGCGAGAGGTCGAGGTCAATGTCGGCCAGCCCTCGTCCTTGATGCCTGGTGCCGCCGCGATCGCGTTGACTCTGTTCGATCACGATACGCCGATCTGGCTCGATGCGCCGCTCGCCGGCACGCCTGAGGTCGGCGCCTGGCTCAAGTTTCACACCGGGGCGCCGATCGTCGCCGATGCCGCGCTCGCCAGTTTTGCGCTGGTCGCGGAGCCGCAAGCGCTGCCTGATCTGAATTCATTCGCGCTCGGCAGTGCTGAATACCCTGATCGCTCGACGACGCTGATCCTGCAGGTGCCGAGCTTGTCCGGAGGGCCGGTGTTCAAGCTGCGCGGTCCAGGCATCGACGGGACGACATCGTTCCGCGCAACGGTGGCACCCGCCGACCTGTTCGAGCGGCTGTCGATCAATGAGAAGCTGTTTCCGCGTGGTGTCGATGTGGTGCTGGTCGATGGCTCGTCCATCGTCGCCATCCCGCGAACGACCCGACTCGTTTCCGCAGGAGAGTGAGGCATGTATGTTGCCGTCAAGGGTGGCGAACGCGCCATCGAGAACGCGCACCGGCTGCTGGCGCATGAACGCCGGGGTGATCGCGATGTGCCCGAGCTGTCGCTGGCGCAGATCTCCGAGCAGTTGGGGCTTGCCGTCGATCGCGTGATGAGCGAAGGCTCGCTGTACGACCGCGAGCTCGCGGCGCTCGCAATCAAGCAGGCACGGGGTGATCTGATCGAGGCGATCTTCCTGGTGCGTGCCTTCCGCGCGACCCTGCCGCGCTTCGGTGCGACCGGGCCGGTCGACACCGGCGCGATGCGGGTGCAGCGGCGCGTCTCGTCGACCTTCAAGGACATTCCTGGCGGCCAGGTGCTCGGGCCGACCTTCGACTATACGCATCGGCTGCTCGATCCGCAGTTGGCGGCAGGCGCCGAGCCGGAGCCGCCGGCCCGTGCCGAGGCGCCGAATGCGCCGACGCCACGTGTCACCGACATTCTCGGCCAGGACGGCTTGATCGAGCCGTCGCCGCAAGCCGAGGTTGGCGCGCCGGTCGGCGATCTCACCCGCGATCCTCTGAGCTTTCCCGCCGATCGTGATCTGCGGTTGCAGAATCTCGCACGCGGTGATGAGGGATTTCTGCTCGCGCTCGGCTACTCGACCCAGCGCGGCTATGGCCGCAACCATCCCTTCGCCGGCGAGATCCGCTTCGGCGAAGTCGAGGTCGAGTTCTTGGCCGAGGAGATCGGCTTTGCGGTGCCGCTCGGATCGGTCGAGCTGACCGAATGCCAGATGGTGAACCAGTTCAAGGGGTCGGCCACCGAGCCGCCGTGCTTTACGCGCGGTTACGGTCTCGCCTTCGGGCAGAGCGAGCGCAAGACGATGTCGATGGCGTTGGTCGACCGCGCCCTGCGCGCGCGTGAGCTGGGTGAGGATGTGATTGCGCCGGCGCAGGATGAGGAGTTCGTGATGTCGCACTCCGACAATGTGCAGGCGACCGGGTTCGTCGAGCATCTGAAGCTGCCGCACTATGTCGACTTCCAGTCCGAGCTCGGCCTGCTGCGCAAGCTGCGCCAGGAGTTCGCCGAGGCCAATGCCGCTCCTGAATTGAAGGAAGCTGCGGAATGAGCGCGCCGACGTACAACTTTGCTTATCTCGACGAGCAGACCAAGCGGATGATCCGCCGCGCAATCCTGAAGGCGATCGCGATTCCCGGCTATCAGGTGCCGTTCGCGAGCCGCGAGATGCCGATGCCCTATGGCTGGGGCACCGGCGGCGTGCAGGTCACCGCCGCCATTCTCGGTCCCGACGACGTGCTCAAGGTCATCGATCAGGGATCGGACGATACGACAAATGCGATCTCGATTCGCAAGTTCTTCGCCAAGACCGCGGGCGTCGCGACCACGACGTCGACGGAAGAGGCGAGCGTGATCCAGACCCGTCACCGAATTCCCGAGGCGCCGCTTCACGAGGG
Organism: Bradyrhizobium sp. SZCCHNPS1003; assembly: GCF_032381555.1. Taxonomy (NCBI): domain Bacteria; kingdom Pseudomonadati; phylum Pseudomonadota; class Alphaproteobacteria; order Hyphomicrobiales; family Nitrobacteraceae; genus Bradyrhizobium; species Bradyrhizobium sp. SZCCHNPS1003. Next base: position 10,287 of record NZ_JAUHIU010000025.1, on the reverse strand, counting down.
GCAGGTGCTGGTCTATCAGGTGCCGATCCCGGAGCCGCTGCGCTTTCTCGAGCCGCGCGAGACCGAGACCCGCCGCATGCATGCGCTGGCCGAATATGGCCTGATGCACGTGAAGCTCTATGAGGACATCGCACGCTTCGGTCACATCGCGACGTCCTACGCCTATCCGGTCAAGGTCAATGCGCGCTACGTGATGGATCCGTCGCCGACGCCGAAGTTCGACAATCCCAAGATGGACAATTGCCCGGCGCTGCAATTGTTCGGCGCGGGACGCGAGAAGCGAATCTACGCCATTCCGCCCTATACGCCGGTCGTCTCGCTGGACTTCGAGGACCATCCGTTTACGCGCTACAAGTTCGACGCGCCCTGCGCGCTGTGCGGCGCGGAGGATTCCTATCTGGACGAGATCGTGACCGACGACAAGGGCAGCCGCATGTTCGTCTGCTCCGACACCGACTACTGCGAGGGCCGCCAGGCGTCCGGACATCGTGGCGCGCAGAGCGCCGCCCCGCACAGGGAGAGCGCCCATGGCTGAGATGATCAGAGCCTCCGATCAGCCGCTGCTCGTCGCCGAAGGGCTTGCAAAGAGCTATGGCCGGTTGGCGGCATGCCGCGATGTCTCGTTCGTGCTCTATCCCGGCGAGGTGCTCGCCATTGTCGGCGAGTCCGGCTCGGGCAAATCGACGCTTCTGCAGATGTTGTCGGCGCAACTGGCGCCGACGGCTGGCCGCGTGTCCTATCGGATGCGTGACGGGGTGCTGCGCGATCTTGCCGGGCTCGGCGAGGCCGAACGCCGTTTTCTGTTCCGCACCGATTGGGGCTATGTCCATCAGGACCCGGCGCAAGGCCTGCGCATGGCGGTTTCGGCGGGCGCCAATGTCGGCGAGCGGCTGATGGCGGTCGGCTGGAATAACTATGGCCGGATCAGGCAGACCGCCTCGTCATGGCTCGCGCGCGTGGAGATCGACGTCGCCCGCATCGACGATGCGCCGCGGACCTATTCCGGTGGCATGCGGCAGCGGCTGCAGATCGCGCGCAATCTCGTGACCGAGCCCAGGCTCGTGTTCATGGATGAGCCGACCGGAGGACTCGACGTATCCGTGCAGGCGCGCCTGCTCGATCTGATGCGCAGCCTCGTCAACGAGCTTGGGCTCGCTGCCATCGTCGTGACCCACGATCTGGCCGTGGCGCGGTTGCTGTCTCATCGTGTGATGGTCATGAAGGAGGGGCGGGTGATCGAGACCGGTCTCACCGACCAGGTGCTCGATGATCCGCGCGAGCCTTACACACAGCTCCTCGTGTCCTCGATCCTGCCGCCATGATGCAATTGGGCCCAATGCGATGACCGTGATGATCGATGTCGAGAATGCAGAGAAGACCTTCACCATGCATCTGCAGGGCGGCATATCGCTGCCCGTGGTGCGCGGCGTGTCGTTCCAGGTCAAGGCCGGCGAATGCGTCGTGTTGTCGGGACCGTCGGGCGCGGGCAAGTCGTCGATCCTGAAGATGATCTTCGGCAATTACCGTTGCGATGGCGGCCGCATCGGCGTCCGGCACCTCGGCGAGATGACCAATCTCGCCGGCGCCGAGCCGCGCCTGGTCCTGAATGCGAGGCGGCAGACCATCGGCTATGTCAGCCAATTCCTGCGCGCGGTGCCGCGCGTCCCTGCACTCGATGTCGTTGCCGAACCGCTGTTCGCGGCCGGCCTGCCGCGCGACGATGCGCGGGTGCGGGCAGGTGGGCTGCTGCGACGGCTGAACATTCCCGAGCGGCTGTGGTCGCTGCCGCCATCGACCTTCTCGGGCGGCGAGCAGCAGCGGGTCAACATCGCGCGCGGCTTCATCTCCGAAGTTCCGGTGCTGTTGCTCGACGAGCCGACCGCGTCGCTCGATGCGGCGAACCGCGCGGTCGTGGTCGACCTGATCGCAGCGAAGAAGAAGGACGGAGTGGCGATGCTCGCGATCGTGCATGACGACGAGATCCGCGCCCAGATTGCGGATCGCATGGTCGACGTCATGACATTCGCCGCGGCGGCGTAAAGGGACAAATTGCAGATGAGCGCGAACATGTCCGATCTCGTGATAGGAAATGCCAGGCTGGTCCTCGCCGACCGCGTCGTCGAGCAGGGCTGGGTGGCGATCGCGGGAGGCCGGATCGCCGAACTGGGCGAGGGGGCAGCGCCGGTTGGCAGCCTGGATGCCGGCGGCGACCTGTTGATGCCCGGCCTGGTCGAACTGCACACTGATCACCTCGAAGCGCATTTCGTGCCGCGCCCGAAGGTCTACTGGGATCCCGTTGCTGCCGTCATTTCCTATGACGGGCAGCTTGCGACCGCGGGCATCACGACGGTGCTGGATTCGCTGCGGGTGTGGAGCGAAGAGGGCGCCGAGGGCGTCGACGGCCAGGCCAATGTGCTCGCGGATGCGATCGCGACGGCGCGCGACGGCGGGTTGCTGCGGTCCGATCACTTTCTGCATCTGCGCTGCGAGGTGCCGATGCCGACCGTGGTCGAGGAGGCGCGGCAGCTGGCCGGGCGCCCGGATGTGCGGCTGATGTCGCTGATGGATCATACGCCCGGGCAGCGCCAGTTTCGCGACGAAGGCAAGCTGCGCGACTACTATCGCGGCAAGAGCGGCGGCAAGACCGATGCAGAGCTCGACGTGATGTTCGCGCGGCGATTCGCCTATCAGCAGGCCTATGCGGCGCCGAACATGCGCGACATCGTTGCGCTGGCGAAGACCCATGACGTACCCCTGGCCAGTCATGACGACACCACTGAGGAGAACGTCGCGGACGCGATCAAGGACGGCATCGCAGTCGCGGAGTTTCCAACCACGATGGAAGCCGCGCGGGGCCTTCACCAGGCGGGCATCAGCATTCTGATGGGCGCTCCCAACGTCGTGCGCGGCGGGTCTCACTCCGGCAACATCGCCGCCGTGGACCTCGCGCGCGAGGGCCTGCTCGACATTCTGTCGTCGGACTACGTACCGTCGAGCCTGCTGATGGGCGCGCTGCAATTGCCGCAGCGGGTGCCCTCCATCGATCTTGCCGCAGCCGTCCGCACCGTCACCAAGGCGCCCGCCGATGCCGTCGGCCTGCATGATCGCGGTGAGATCGCCGCAGGCAAGCGTGCGGACTTGATCCGTGTTCATGTCGCGGGACAGTTGTCGGTCGTGCGCAGCGTCTGGCGGGAAGGGCAGCGGGTGGCATGAGCGGAACCGAGGTTGCATCGGCGAAGACATCCGAGAAGCTCGGTCCCGGCCGCCTGATCCTGGTGGTCGGGCCGAGCGGCGCGGGCAAGGACACCTTGCTCAACGTGGCGCGCCGCGAATGCGCCGACGATGACCAGGTCGTTTTTCCGCGGCGGATCGTCACGCGCGAGGCCTCGGCCTTCGAGGACAATCTCGAGATGAGCGCGTCCGCTTTTCGTGAGGCGCTCAGCGCCGGTGAGTTCGCGCTGCATTGGGAGGCCCACGGACATGACTACGGCGTGCCGCGCGCGATCAAGGATGACATCCTGGCCGGCCGCACCGTGGTCGTGAACGTCTCGCGAACGATCATTCCCGCCGCGCGCCGGGACTATGCCGACGTCATCGTCGTTGCCATCACCGCGCCTGCGGATGTTCTCGCCGAACGGCTCGGCAAGCGGCACCGTCCGAGTGACGGCGATATCGGTGAGCGTCTTCACCGGGCGGTGAGCGAAGACGCCGTGGCGGACATAACGATCGTCAATGTTGGCGATCCCGAGCCGCACGGTCGCAGGCTTGCGGAAATCATCAAGCGACCGATCGACGCAGAACCGATCGGATCCGAGGGAGGAGGCGGCCATGTCGATCATCACCACGATTGAGCAGCTCGAGGCGATCTATGGCGAGACGGGGCTGGCATCGACGGCGAAGGTGGCTGATCGCGTGACGCCGCACTACCGGATCATGATCGAGAAGTCGCCGTTCGTGGCGCTGGCGACGTGTGGTCCCGAAGGTCTCGACTGTTCGCCGCGCGGCGATCTTCCCGGCTTCATCCGCATCCATGACGACAAGACGCTGATGATGCCGGATCGCCGCGGCAATAATCGCGTGGATTCCTTGCGCAACGTCGTGCGCGATCCGCGGATCGCGCTGCTGTTCCTGATTCCGGGATCGGGCAATACGCTGCGTGTGAACGGGCATGGTCACCTGTCGACCGCTCCCGATCTGTTGGAGTCGTTCCGGATGGAAGGCAAGCTGCCGCGCTCCGTCCTGGTCATGACGGTGGAAGAGATCTACTTCCAATGCGCCCGCGCGATCGTTCGTGCCGATCTCTGGAACCCGGACAAGCGCGTCGACCCGCAGCAACTGCCGACGCCGGGACAGATTCTTGCGGCGATGACGGCCAACGATATCGACGGCGCGGCGTACGATCGCGAGTGGCCCGAGCGCGCGCGGAAATCCTTGTGGTGAATTCGGCGCGCGGCTCTTCAAAAAGGGAAGGCCGGGCTCCGAAAGATCAGGCTGCGACGTCGAGCAGGCGTGAGGATCCTCTGATGAGAACCTTGCGCCCGGCGACGGTGAGCGTCGCGGCGCCATTGTCGATTGCGACGAGTCCAAATGCAGTGAGCTCGTCGACAATCACGCCGTTCAGCCTGCGGCGTTCACGCGCGGGAATGCGAAGCGCCTTCAGCGTCTCCCATTGGTCCGGCGTGAGCTCGTGTTCGATTTCCGCGTTCATGCTGCCTCGAATGTTGACGTCCCGCACTCGTCTTAGAAAGTCCGCGTGACGAAGATGCGACCTTCATGCATCCGTACTGATACGGTTCACGTCATTACGCTCGAACCCGCCGGCGATTAATTCAAATTTGAATGATCGCGAATGTGGTGCTGCATTGCAGCTCGCCGTGTTGGTAGCGGTGAACGATCGTCCGGCGTTAACAGATAATTAAGGTGTGTGGGCGGCGCACAACGGTAACGCCGCTGTCACATCGGTGTGTCAAACGGCGCCATCGTCCTGCTCGAATCGGCCGGCGCATGTTTGAAACGAAACACGTTGAATGGCTGACCTGACCGACGTTTCGCCGCTGCAGTCGAACCGCAGAATCTGGTTGCGCAGCCTGGGCGGACTGGCCCTGAGCCTCTCGATTGCGGCTGTGGCCGTGTATGTCCTGGCACGCGCCGTCAAGAAGCTCGACTTCGCTCATGTTCTGTCGATCGTCGAGGCCACGGACCTTCATCTGATCGCGATGGCGCTGGCGTTCATCGTCCTCTCCTACGCCAGCCTCACGCTCTACGACCTGTTCGCGTTGCGGACGATTGGCCGGCGGGACATTCCCTATCGCGCGGCCGCGCTCGGCAGCTTCACGAGCTACCCGATTGCGCACGGCATCGGCGCGGTCGCGTTGATCTCACCGCTGGTTCGATATCGGATCTACGCACCGTACCGGCTCGGTGCGATCGACATCGCCAATATCAGCTTCCTCACCGGACTGACCTTCTGGCTCGGAAATCTCACCGCGCTCGGCCTGAGCTTGATGATTGATCCGGACGCCTTCGGATGGGTGGAGTATTGGCCGCCGGCGCTCAACGGTCTCGTTGCCGCGGCACTGCTTTGCGCCGTTGCCGCGTTCGTCGTGTGGAGCTGGCCCGGGCGGCGAAGTGCGCGCTGGCCCGTTCGACTGCCATCCGGGCCCGCTGTGCTGCTGCAGATCGTGGTCGGGCTGTTTGAGCTCGGCGCCGCGGCGCTGGCAATGTACGTCCTCATGCCGGCGGAACTCGGCATCGATCTCGCGCGGTTGATGGCGGTCTTCATTGCCGCGACCTTGCTTGGATTTGCCAGCCATGCCCCGGCCGGCATCGGCCTGTTCGATGCAACGATCCTGCTGGGCCTGGGCGGCGATCAGGAGCGGCTGCTCGCGGCGCTGCTGATCTTCCGTGCGCTCTATCACCTGCTGCCGTTCGTGCTCGCCCTCGCCGTGTTCGGCAGCGTGGAGCTGTCGCGATCCTGCCGGAGGTCGTCGCCCGTGTCAGACCGGCGAGTTCAGCTTCAGCCCGATCATGCCGGTGATGATCAGCGTGAGGCAGAACAGCCGCGTCGGATCCGCCGGCTCGCTGTAGAGGATCATGCCGGCGAGGATGCTCCCGGCCGCGCCGATCCCGGTCCATACGGCATAGGCGGTGCCAAACGGCAGTGAGCGCAGCGCGAGCGACATCATCGCGAAGCTGAGCAGAATGGCGATCACGGTGGCGACGCTGGGCCAGAAGCGCGTCAAGCCGTCTGAATGCTTCAGGCCGAGCGCCCAGATGATCTCGAGAGCTCCAGCCGCGAACAGAGCAAGCCAGCCGTTCATGAGGGCCGCGCGCCCAACGGCGTAACATCGTCCACCGATCCGAGGCCGGCGTCGCGAAGCCGTGGATCGCCTGCATCCAGCAGTCCGGCCATTTCGTCATCTCCGCGCCGGTCGAACCTGCCGTCCATCTGCATGGTTTGCGCGACGCGCATATGACAGCTGCGAGCGCCACGCAGTCATCGGCGTGCGTCGGGTCTATCTCTCCTCCATCATCGTGAATACGAATCCCGTCAGCGTCGCGCCGACAGCAAAGGACAGCGTCAACACACCGACGAAGATCACGAACGTCACGTGCGGATCGAGACTATGGGCGATCAGGGTCGAGATGCCGAACGCATCCAGTTGGGTCAGCGCGAAGGCGAAGCCGAGCCCCATGGCGATGCCCATGAAGGTGTGGCAGGCCAACTCGATCAGGATGGCCAGATAGATCGCTGCGCTGCGTCGTTTGGGCGGCATGGGGCTCGGACTCCACGCTATGGCCCATGAACGCTGGAACGGCGAACGTTGTTCCTGTGCCGGCTGGCAAAGCCGATTGCCAAACCGAGCCGACAGCGGCTACGGATGACCGAGGTTCGGCCGCGGAAGAACAAGGGCTCGAACGGCCCGCAAGGGTGCCGGCGCGGCCGGGCGGCGCGGCGTCGCGCAATCCGACAGGGAGGATGACAACCCATGACGAACGCCATTCGTTTCCACAAGACCGGCGGTCCCGAGGTCCTCGCTTGGGAGCAGATCGAGGTCGGCAAGCCCGGCCCCGGCGAGGCGCGCATCCGCCATACGGCGGTCGGGCTCAACTTCATCGACATCTACAATCGCTCCGGGCTCTATCCGGTCCAGCTTCCGAGCGGACTGGGCAGCGAGGGCGCCGGTGTGATCGAGGAGCTGGGCGAAGGGGTGACGGACCTGAAGGTGGGCGACCGCGTCGCCTACGGCTCGTCGCCGCTCGGCGCCTATTCAGAGGCGCGGCTGATGCCGGCCGCGCTGCTGCTGAAGCTGCCCGATGACATCGATGACAAGACCGCCGCGGCGATGATGCTCAAGGGCCTGACCGCCCAGTACCTGATCCGGCAGACCTACCGCGTCAAGGCGGGCGAGACCATCCTGCTGCATGCCGCTGCCGGCGGCGTCGGCCTCATCCTCAGCCAGTGGGCCAAGCACCTCGGTGCCACCGTCATCGGCACGGTATCCAGCGACGACAAGGCGCAACTGGCCAGGGCGCATGGCTGCGAGCATACCATCATCTATACGCGCGAGGACTTCGTCGCGCGCGTCGGCGAGATCACCGGCGGCAAGAAGGTGCCTGTCGTCTATGACTCCGTCGGCAAGGACACGTTCCTGAAGTCGCTCGATTGCCTCGCGCCCCTCGGCTACGCCGTGCTGTTCGGCCAGTCCTCGGGCGCCGTCGATCCGCTCAATCTCGGGCTGCTCGCGCAAAAGGGCTCGCTGTTCGTGACCCGGCCGACGCTGTTCACCTACGCGGCCAAGCGTGAAAGCCTGGTCGCGATGGCCAACGAATTGTTCGACGTGGTCAAGTCGGGCGCGGTGAAGATCGAGGTCAATCAGACCTATCCGCTCAAGGACGCGGCTCGGGCACACGCCGATCTCGCGGCGCGCAAAACGACCGGCTCGACCGTCTTTCTGGTTTGACTTGGTTTGAGGCATCCGTCCGAGGTGAGCCTGTTGCAGACGCAGGCTCACCCGTTTCGTCGGCGCGGCGTGCGACACGGGCCGGCGCAGTCCGGTCAAACCCGCTCGTGCTTGCGCAGGTCGCGGAGGTGATCGGACCGGGCGGCCTGCAGGTCGGCGTCCCGCCCATCGATCTCGGGCAGGGCGGCTTCGGACATGATATCGGCCGTGACGTCCGCAACCGACCGGTCGACGATCTCGTGGATGAAGCTGACGTTCGAGTATTCCCCCGACGCGATACGCGCAACGACGTCGCGCCGGGTCATTTCAGGATCGACCACGGCCTCGCGTCCGCGTCGGCCGTAGTCGATCATCACGACGAAATACTGCATGGAGCGCCAGTTCGCCTTCGGCTGACTGTGATGCTCCATTATTTCTTTAAATCAGAATTTTGTCAAGGCTGATTCGGTCCACCCTCGCCTCAGCCGACTCCATCCTCCGCCTGCGCGGCCGTGACCACACCGGCATCAGCACAGAGATAGTCCAGGCGATGTGACATGGTGTGCGGAAGCATGTTCCTGCACGCCATGAGGACCGCGTCATCGCCCATCACTGCACGTTGAACGTCGCGCCGGGACATTCGGTGGTCACGCTGATCGGGATCCCCTGCGCCGCCGCCGCTGTCGGCTTCGGCTTCGCAACCACCTTCCAGCGGCCGGGCTTGTTCAGCCAATATCTGTGCCTCGATGTCGCAATGCGGCGCTCGGTATAGGTCGTGCCCTTCCAGATCAAAGGGCCCTTCGGCTTCGGTGCCGCGACCTCATGCCACGGTCCGAACTCGCCGAAGTCCATGAACCACAGATGCCATTCGAGCTTCTGATATTCATGATGGGACGCGACCACCTCGACGATGGGGCGGCCGTTCAGCCACGACACCTCGTCCTCGAGTGGCTTGATCTGCTGGCAACGGGTATGCAACGGCTCCTGAACGCGAAGCAGATCGTCTCGCTGGCTTTGCGTGAGCATCGCCGAGGTGACGGGCAGTCCCACGTTCGGATCATAGGCCGGATATGAGCAGATCGGCACCGTCGGCGGCCCCTGGCCCGTCCAGGGATTGTTGCTGCAATAGACTCGCCTCGTCACCGACGAAATGCCGGTGGTCGCCGTTTCCTCCGCCTTTCCGGTTTCCCGGTCCCAGACACCGCTGAACGTTGTCTTTTGATTCGGCGGACAGGCCACTGTCTTGTGGGCCGTCCACCAGTGCGAAACCTCGAATTCATAGTACGAGTAGCGCGGTTCCGGATACAGCACGGCTCTGACGCTGGTCAGCGCGTGGTGCGCTTCGCACGCCGTCCCATAGGTATCCAGCCAGCACACGAGGTGGAAGTTTTCGTTCGGCCAGCATCCCGCACGCGCCGACGACGTGAAGCCGAATGCGGCGATCACCAAGGTAAAGGCAAGAAGATATCTCCGCATGGCGTTTCCCATGATGGCGTTTCCCCATGTCCCGCCTGTGCAGCCACAGGTTGACGATGAGTTTGCTCCGGCGCGGCGCCTGGTCCTTGATCGGGATCAATCCGCTTGCGCGACGTCCTCAACGTCGGCCGGACGTCGGCGATGACGCGACGGCGCAGCAGGTCCGGCTCGCTGGCGGGCGCGTGTATCGTCGGGGCGGGTCACCGTTTGGAGCCGAGATAGCGGAAGACCAGCCTGTCCCACCGCCGCCTCCGAATGCCGACTGCTACGTCCATAGCGATGAGCTGCGGGTCGAGGACTGATCCGGGCGCCAGGCGCGGCTAGCGGCAAGGCGTCACGCCCGTCGGGCAAATCAGGGTCGATGCGCCCGCACGATGGTCCGTTTCATGGCCTTCGATCGCCTGCAGACGACGTGTGCGGAAAACGCTTGTTTTGGGCGAGGCTTCAACGCATTGCCCCGGTCCGGCCCGCCGGGCCGAAAAATTCTTCTTTCTATTTTTCAGAATTCGTGATTGTCTACGCGCATCCCGCCTCATGGACAGGGGCGTATCGCGGTCGTCACGACACGTGGAGGCGGGGAGTGATGGGCGAGCCGGTTTGCAGCGTGGTCATTCGCGCCGACGAACAACACCGGCTCGTACGGTCAAGTCGCGTGGTCCTGATACTCCGATGCCGGTATCAAGCCTGCGCCGGCGCTGACAGCGCCGCGTGGGTGACGGTGACCAACAAGCCCGGCGCACCGGGGAGAACGCGAAGCAGCCGTGAAAACCATCGCGCAGGGAGGGCCGGATGGCGGGCTCAAGCGGTGGTCGCAACACCCAGTGTTTTCATTCGTGACAGCAGCTCGTCAAGCGCCTCTGCTGGAGTT
>NZ_JAUHIU010000024.1:0-74891 GCF_032381555.1 Bradyrhizobium sp. SZCCHNPS1003 | reverse complement strand
CCATCGCCTCCCACTGCCAACGGTCCGTGACGGTCGCGAAACGCCCCTCATGCGGCAACAGGATGCGCGGAAATGTGAAGGTGATTTGCCCGACGACACAAGCCGGCGCGGCTGCGGCAAACTAACTCGACGGGCAATTGGCGCATGTCGGGAATGCGGAAACTGCCCGACGGGCAACCGAGCAGGCTTTGATCCGCACAATAGCGCGGGGATGCCAATCCGGTTGCAGCGGCAGAAAACACAGCTTAGCAATACTGTTCGCTGGCTCCGGCTGATCTTAAGAGTTGGAACCCGGCCGTAACAGCGATCGCCGCTGCAGCCGGCACATGGGGGATCAGGATGAAGCATCGCTGTCGGTACGTAGTCGTCGCCTCCGCCATTTGGCTCACCGCCGCAACGCCGCCATCGGCAAGAGCCCAAGCGACATCACAGGAGTCCTTGGCGGCCGCGAAAGAGCTGGTCTCCGTGATGCATCTGAATGACCAGGCGACAGCCCTGTTGCCGATCGTTCTGAAGAACCTGAGACCGACGATCGTCCAGGGGCGCGCCGAGGTCGCTCTGCAATATGATGCGTTGATCCCGAAGTTCACCCAGGCCTTTCAGGGCAGGGTTTCCGAATTCTCGGATGCGATCGCGGTCATCTATGCCAGGAACTTCTCGGCGGACGACCTCAGGACCATGGCTGAGTTCTACAGGACCCCGACAGGTCAAAGAGTCCTGCAGAAGCTGCCGTCCGTCACCCAGGAGTCGAGCATTGCCGGGCAGAAATTTGGTCAAGCTCTCGGCGAAGAGATCAGGAAGCAGATGGTCGATGAACTGAGGAAGAGAGGTCTCGATCTCTGATCCCAACTCCCGATCGTCATGCAGCGGCGCTGCCCTGCGACATAACCGGCGCGACGGGCAATTTCCGTATGACAGGCTTGTGGTCCGTCCCGCCTCGCCATCCCCCGGGAAGCCGAACCGAGACGTCCACGGTCATGCCCCCGATGGCGGGCACGACACCGGATTGCAGGCTCAAACCTTGCCGCGGCCGATAGGCCGGCGAACGACAACGCAGGTCGATGGTCAGCTCATGCGCCTTCGAACTTGAACGACACGTTGAGCTTGGCCCGATAGGCTTCGACTTTCCCCTTCGCATCGAGTTGCATGTCGAGCTTGACGACTTCTGCAACGCGCAGGTCCCGGAGTGTTTTCGCAGCTTGTTCGACCGCGTTCGCGGCCGCCTTTTCCCAAGATTCGCTGCTGGTACCGATCAGCTCGATGACTTTGTAGACGCTGTCAGACATGTCGGTCTCCTGTTCGGTATGGAGCAGGAAGCAGGTGCTCCCTGCTACAACTGAACGTAGCATCATAGCGCGGCGCCTGAAAGGACGCAGCCTGCCCATGGCAGCCGCAGGTCCGGAGCTACCACGAATGGCGCTAACGCCTTGCGCGTCTCACAAGCCCTTGCGCCCCTACACGCCGCCCAGCTTGCAGACGTGCTTCCATTCCGCAGGCGTGACCGGCTGCACCGACAGCCGGGACTGCTTCACCAGCGCCATCTCGCTCAGCGTCTTGTCGGCCTTGATGGCGGCGAGCGTCACCGGGGTCTTGAACGCCTTGTGCGCCTTGATGTCGACGCAGACGAACTTGCCCGTCTTGTCGGTCGGATCGGGATAGGCTTCCTTGATGATCTCGGCGATGCCGACGATCTCCTTGCCCTCGTTGGAATGGTAGTAGAAGGCGAGGTCGCCCTTCTTCATCGCCACCAGGTTCTGCCGCGCCGTGTAGTTGCGCACGCCGGTCCAGGCCTCCCCCTTCGCGCCCTTCTCCACCTGCTGGTCCCACGACCATACCGAGGGTTCGGATTTCACCAGCCAGTAGTTCATATGTGCAAGATCCTCAGATCACGTCGCGCCAGTCTCGAGCGGAATACGGCCTCGCTCGGCGGCCGGATCAAAGAAGACGACAACGGCCGGGTCAACACCTTAGAGCCGGGGCGCTGCGCTTTTGCCCAGCGATGACGCGGCGCCGGTCTCTGCGCTCAACCCTCATGGTGAGGAGCGCCGCAGGCGCGTCTCGAACCATGAAGCCGGATCAGGGCCTCCCCCTTCGAGACGCCCGCCTGTGGCGGGCTCCTCAGGGTGAGGGGTGAATGTGGTGCGCAGCCAGAACGCTCACTCCTCCGCCTTGAACGGGCGCATCATCAGCGCCTCGATCGCGGCATCGATCGTCACGGTGCCGGCGAGAATGGCGGCCACCGCCTGCGCCACCGGCATCTCGACGCCGCGCGACGCGGCGAGCTCGACCAGCACCGGCGCGGTGTATTGTCCTTCGGCGAGCTTGCCAGCAGGGAGCGGCTCGCCGCGGCCGAGCGCGAGGCCGGCGGCGAAGTTGCGCGACTGCGGACCGGCGCAGGTCAGGATCAGGTCGCCGAGGCCGGACAGGCCGGTGAGCGTCTCGCTGCGCGCGCCATAGGCGCGGCCGAGCCGCACCAGCTCGGCGAAGCCGCGCGTGGTCAGCGCCGCCAGCGCCGAGGCGCCGAGCTTGCGGCCGGCAACGATGCCGGCGGCGATCGCCAGCACGTTCTTGGCGGCGCCGCCGATCTCGACGCCGCGCACGTCGGTCGAGTGATAGGGCCGGAAGGTCGGCGAGCCCAGCGCATGGACGAGATCAGCCGCGAGCGCCTCGTCGGGCGCGGCGAGCGTCACCGCGGTCGGGAGCCCGCGCGCGACGTCGTCCGCGAAGCTCGGACCGGACAGGATCGCCGGGACTGCGTTCGGCGCGGCCTCCGCGATCACCTCGGTCATGAATTTATGGGTGCCGTGCTCGATGCCCTTGGCGCAGGCGATGAGCGGCGTGCCCGGACGGAGCAGCGGTGCGAGATGCATGACGGCACCGCGCAGATGCTGGGCGGGGACGACGATGAGAACGGCGTCGGCGCGGGCGGGCTCGGCAAGATCGGCGGTCACGGCGATGCGCGACGCGAGGGGAATGCCGGGCAGGCGCGGGTTCTCACGGGCAGCGCCGATGCGCGCGGCGTGGTCGGCATCGCGGGCATAGAGCGTGACGTCACGCCCTGCGCGCGCCGCGACAGCGGCGAGCGCGGTGCCCCAGGCACCGGCGCCGATGACGGAGATCGTTTGGAAACGAGTCATTCGCCGCGGATTCGGCGGCGCTCCCTCCCCCCTTGCGGGGGAGGGTTGGGGAGGGGGGTGCCACGAGCGAGAATTTTTATGGAGCCACCCCCACCCCCGACCCCTCCCCGCAAGGGGGAGGGGAGCGCACCGCGTGTGGTGCAGGAGCTTGCCACATCACAGCCAAGGGCGATCCAGCCGCTTCGTGCGGAATGAAAAAGCAATTCCATCACCCTCAAAACCCCGCGCGCGTGTTCGCGAACTTGCCGGGCACTTGCGCATTCGCATCCAGCAGCCAGCGCGCCCGCGGGGCGGCGTCCATGCCGTCGACGAGGCCGAGCGCGAGCCGCTCCAGTCCGGCCCAGGCGATCATGGCGCCATTGTCGGTGCAGAGCGCGGGCGGCGGCATGATCAGCCGCGTGCCAGCCTGCTGCGCGACGTCGTCGAGCGCGCCACGAATGGCCTGGTTGGCGGCGACGCCGCCGGCGGCGACCAAGGCAGTCGGCGCGCCGAAGCGCTGCTTGAACAGGTCGAGGCCGACGCGCAGGCGATCGGCCGTCGAGTCCAGCACCGCCGCCTGGAAGCTGGCGCAGAGGTCGGCGATGTCCTGCTCGCTCACCTTGTCGAGCCGGCCGATCTCGTTGCGCACGGCCGTCTTCAGCCCGGACAGCGAGAAATTGGCATCGCTGCGGCCCAGCATCGGACGCGGGAAGGCAAAGCGCGCGGCGTCGCCATTGCGCGCGGCCTGCTCGACCTGCGGTCCGCCCGGATAGGGCAGGCCCAGCATCTTCGCGACCTTGTCGAACGCCTCGCCCATCGCGTCGTCGACGGTGGTGCCGAGCCGGACGTAGTCGCCGACGCCGGCGACTGCGACGATCTGGGTGTGGCCGCCGGAGGCCAGGAACAGGCAATAGGGGAAGTCGATTGCATCGGTGAGGCGCGGCGTCAGCGCATGCGCCTCGAGATGGTTGACCGCGATCAGCGGCGTGTCGTGCACCATCGCGATCGCCTTGGCGGTGGTGAGGCCGACGATGACGCCACCGATCAGGCCGGGGCCGGCGGCCGCCGCGACGCCGCCGAGCGCGGCATAGTCGATGCCGGCCTCGCGCATCGCCGCGTCGATGAGATGGTCGAGCATGTCGACATGGGCGCGCGCCGCGATCTCTGGAACCACACCGCCATAGATGGCGTGCTCGTCGGTCTGCGAGCGCACCACGTTGGAGAGGATCTGCCCCTTGCCGTCCGAATCACGCGCCACCACGGCCGCGGCGGTCTCGTCGCAGGTGGTTTCGATGCCCAGCACGAGCGTTTGCGATTCGTTACCCAATCTCAACCCTTTTGGTCATTATGAGTGCGCAGAACCGCCTAACACCACGAGGTCGCCAGGTGCAATCGTCCGTCCGTTGCAGCCCGGCCGATCCGTGTTCGACGGGAGCATAGCACATGGCCGTGCTGGTGACCCGTCCCGCCCCGGACAATGAACACACCGCGAGCGCCCTGCGCGCGCGCGGCTTCGAGGTGCTGCTGGCGCCGATGCTGCGCTTCGAGCCGGTCGCGATGCCGCCGGACGTCGGCGGCGATGCCGCCGGACTCATCGTAACGTCATCGAACGCGCTGCGCGCGGCGGCGCCGCAGCTCAGGGCGTCCGCCTTGCTGCGCCTGCCGCTGTTCGCGGTCGGCGACCGGACCGCCGCGGCCGCACGCGAGGCCGGCTTCACGCAGGTGATCTCGGCCGCGGCCGATGCGGCGGCGTTGCGCGACCTGATCGCAGACAGCGGCGTCATCGACGCCAAGGCCACCCTGCTCTATCTCGCCGGCGCCGACATCTCGCGCGACCTCGCTTCCGAGCTCGCCGAGCGCGGCTTCGATGTGGTCACCCAGACCGTCTATCGGATGGCGCCGGTCGCGGCGCTGCCGCGCGACGTCTGCGCGGCCTTCGCAGCCAACCGGATCGAGGCGGTGCTGCATTATTCGCGGCGGAGTGCCGCGGCATTCGTGGCCGCCATCCGGGCCGATGGCGTCGAAATCTCGGCGCTGGCGGTGCCCCATGGCTGCCTGTCGGCCAATGTCGCCGAGGTGCTGCGCGAGGCCGGCGCCACCCAGGTCACAATCGCGGCGCATCCGGATGAAAACGACATGCTGGAGGGCCTGACCCGTGCGCTACGGTCGTGAATGGCGTAAGAGGGCCTGCTCAATCTTGCCTCAGCCAGGGAACTTCCACCATGGTCGATGAACCCGACACCGCTGCACCGGCCTCCGACACCGGGCGGCCGAAACGGCCACCGCCGACCATCGACCTGGAGCCGACCTCACGCGAGGAGCGCCCGTCGGCCAGCGAGAGCGCGGCCGAGCGGCCGACCGCCTCGCCATGGTCCGCTCCGGCGGCGGCGATGGCCGAAGGCTCGTCGGAGACCGCCGCCGAATCGCACCCGCATATGGCGCCGGACGCCGAAGCGGCCGCTGCCGCCGATGACAGGGCCGGGGAGACCATTGCTGCGGCCGAGCCGCCGCGCATGACGCCGCCACCCCGCCCGATCTCGCCCTGGATCATCGCGCCGTTCTCCGGCGCGGCCGCGGCCGCGCTGGTCATCGGCGTCGGCTGGATGCTGGGCTGGCCGCAGGTCGCACCGCCGTCGGCGATCTCGCCGCAGGCCACGGCGGTCGACGAGCTCACCTCCCGCGTCGCCGGGCTGGAGCAGCGCATCGGCAAGCCGGATGGCGCCGTGACCGGCCGGCTCGATGCCGCCGACAAGGCGATGGCAGCGCTTCGCAACGACGTCGCCGGCCTGCGCGCGCAGGCCGACAAGACCGTGGCCGCCCTCAACGACGTCCGGGCGCAGCCGCGCGACGGCTCCGCGCCGGCGCCCGCACCCGAGCCGGTCGATCTCTCCGGCCTGACCGCACGCATCGACGCGCTGGAGCGGGCGAGCAAGAACCAGAGCGCGGCGCTGGCACAGGAGCGCGCTAGGATCTCCGAGGCGGCAGAGGCGGCCAAGCCGGCCGACGACGCGCCGCTTCGCCGCGTGGTCGCCGCGACCCTGCTCGATGTCGCCGTCCGTCACGGCGATCCCTATGGAGCGGCGCTGACCACCGCCAAATCTCTGGCGCCCGACGCGGCCGCGCTGAAGCCGCTGGAGGCGTTCGCCACGACCGGCGTGCCGAGCCCCGCGGCACTGAGCCGCGAGCTGCTCACCATCGTGCCGAAGCTCTCGCCGCCGGCGCCCGAGAGCACCACGGGGACCTCGATCCTCAGCAAGCTCTCGGCCGGCGCCTCGAGCCTGGTCAAGGTCGAGCGCACCGACGGCGCCGGCACCGATCGCGGCGCGGTCGTGGCACGGATCACCGCGGCGGCGCTGCGCAACGATTTCGCCGAGGCCCGCCGCGAGCTGAAGGGGCTCTCGCCTGGGGATCGCGCCCCCGCCAATGACTGGCTCGCCCGCGCCGATGCCCGCGACGCGGCGCTGTCGGCCGCCCGCAAATTCGCCGACGACGCGATGACCGCGCTCGCCAAACCCGCGCAATAGGACGCCCATGTTCCGGATCGTCATTTTCCTCATCCTGGTCGGACTCGCCGCTGCGGGCTCGGCCTGGGTCGCCGAGCAGACGGGCGACGTCGTCTTGAATTGGGGCCCCTGGCGGATCGCCATGACCTTGCCGGTGTTCGTGCTCGCGCTCGGCCTCACCATCGCCGCCTGCGTCGCGCTGTGGAACCTGATCAGCGCGCTGCTGCGGGCACCCGGCCGTATCCGCAAGGCGCACCGCGCCCGCCGGCATCAGCGTGGACGGCACGCCATCACCCACGGCCTGCTCGCGATCGGCCACGGCGATTCGACTGCGGCGCGGCAGCACGCCGACACCGCCAAGCGGCTGGCCGGCGATGATCCGCTGACGCTGCTCCTGCACGCCCAGGCGGCGCAGCTCGAAGGCGACCGCGACGGCGCCCGGCGCGCCTTCCGCGCCATGGCCGAGCGCCAGGACACCCGCCTGCTCGGCCTGCGCGGCCTGTTCATCGAGGCGCAGCGCGCCGACGACGCCTATGCTGCGGTGATGATCGCCGACGAAGCGCTCAGGCTGGCGCCCAACGCCACCTGGGCCTCGCATGCGGTGCTCGGCTTCCGCTGCGCCGAGGCCGACTGGGACGGTGCGCTTTCGATCCTCGACGGCAACTACACCGCCGGCATGATCGACAAGCCGACCTACCGCCGTCAGCGCGGCGTGCTGCTGACGGCGCGCGCGCTGGCGCTGGAGACCGGCGACCGCGACCTGTCGCGCACCAGCGCGATGGACGCGGTGAAGCTGGCGCCAACCCTGGTGCCGGCCGCGGTGCTGGCGGCGAAGTTCGAGAGCGAGGCGCACCAGGTGCGGCGCGCGATGAAGATCATCGAGGCCGCCTGGGCCGCGTGCCCGCATCCGGATCTCGCCGATGCCTACGCCCATGTGCGGCTCGGCGATTCGGCCCGGCAGCGGCTGGCGCGGGTGGAGAACCTGGCCGCGCGGACGCCCGGCCATGTCGAGGGCGCGCTGGCGGTGGCGCGCGCGGCGATCGACGCCGCCGAATTCGGCCGCGCCCGCGAGGCGCTGGCGCCGTTCACGGAGGACCCGACCCAGCGCGTGGCGATGCTGATCGCCGAGCTGGAGCGCACCGAGCATGGCGACGCCGGCAAGGCGCGGGAATGGGCGCTGCGCGCGGTGCGGGCCCGCCACGACCCGGCCTGGACCGCGGACGGCTATGTCAGCGACCGCTGGCAGCCAATCTCGCCGGTCACCGGCCGGCTCGACGCCTTCCAATGGCAGACGCCGGTGGCGAGCCTGCCCTCGGAGCGCAGCAGCGTGATCGAAAGCTCGGCCTTCGCCGAAGCCGTGCTGGCCCCGCCGGCCCGGACTGCCGTGGCCGAAGCCGCAGTCGCGCCGCCGCGCGAGCCCGCACCCGAGCCCGTGGTGATCACGCCGGCCGTGCAGGACAACGAGCCGCCGCGGCCGGCGGCGGCCGCCGAGCCCGAGCAGGCCGAAAAGCTGGTCGAGGCGGTGGACAAGCCTGTCGACAAGCCGGTGGATATCCCTGTGGACACGGCTGAGGATAGCCGGCTGATCGAGGCTACCGCCGTCGCCGCCGAGCCGGCGCCGCCGTTGCAGGCCGCGGGCCCCGCCGAGGCCGAATCGGAGCCGGAGACCCAGGCCGAGCCGGATGCCGTGGCCGCCAAGCCGGCCGAGACCGCGGCCACCGCGCCGACGCCGCTGTTCCGCACCCGCAACGATCTCGCCAGGCCGGCGGAGACGCCGATCCAGGCGATCGTCCCGATCATGCGACCGCCGGACGATCCCGGCGTCGACGACGACGACCAGCCCCGCGACGAGTTCGCCGAGCAGCTCGCGCCCAAGGCCCAGGCCGGCGGCTGGCGCGGGTTCTGGTCGCGGTTCGGCGGCTGAGGGCAACCAGCCCCGCCGTTCCGGGTCACACCGGTTCGTTTCCGCGCCGCGGCGGCGCGCGTTGTCCTTGCCAACGGGCCGTTCGCCCGATATCAGGAGCGCGATCGCGTCGTCCGTCCCCGTGCCGGGCGCTCGCCGCTATGGTTCGCCGCAATAGCTCAGCTGGTAGAGCACGTCATTCGTAATGACGGGGTCGGGGGTTCGAGTCCCTCTTGCGGCACCACGCTTCGCCCCTTGGCGAAGCCGGGCGTTTGAGCCCCCCGGTGCTCCGGCTAAGCCCCGCGTTCTGATCCGATCAACCCTGTCAAACAGCCCACCGCTCGTCGCAGCCTTGCTCACGCGCATACCACCGCAACCTCGCGGCCGGTTCGGCCCGAGCTCTGCTGCAATCTGGCGTCCTCTTGAATGAGAGGGCGCAGGGAAGGCCGAGTGCCGACTGGCACCCGCGGCCCCCGTGCGAAAGAAGTGCACGGGGAAGGAACCACAGGCTCAGCCGGAAACAACCCGGCCTTCCCTGCGCAATGGTTTGAACGGCTGCTCCGTGCTCTCCCAGGGGACCGGGCTTGCTTGCCCCCGTCATCGGGATGTCACCGACCAAGACACCAGCGTCGGGGTGTCGGGACCACACGGCTTGACCGTCCGCGAAACGACGTTCGTCCGCACCTCCATCGAGATGCTGCGTCGCTCCGCGGCCACCGCTCCCCGCCGCAACGTCCCGTGACGATCGCGATGCGCCCCTCTCAGTGCGGGCGGGATAGGCGGGATCAAACCACTGATTTGGGCACCCTGTCAACGAAATTTCTGGTATTCGGAATCGTACCCCTGCGCGGCTCCGTTGCCGCGACACACCGTCGATAGCTCCGTGTTGACCGCCATCAAACTTGAGGACGAGGCGAAACTGGATCCCGAGCAGGACGATGAGAAAGGTGCAGCGTCACCGTAACCCGTGGTCGTTCCTCTGCGAGCGGTGTGACGGTCATTGGACCAAGAGGCACTCTTCTTGGATACTGAATCAAAACACCAGCACCTTCTCGGCGGAAACGGTCATCGCCGCGAGTTCAACCATGGTGCTGCGCCTGACACCGCCGAGTATCTCTGCATCAGCAAGCCCGCGGGCGTCCATGCAGGTGCCGCAAAGTAGGACTTGTCCTTTGCCCGCGAGAACGCCCTTTAGCATGCGCTCCACATTGTAGTAGCCGTCCGGCGTCTTCTGGCCCGACTTCGCGGCCACTACCGCGTCAGCCATCAAGAACACCGTCACGGTGGTCGCTGGATCGCTCTTGGCGAGAGCGAGAGCGAGAGCGAGGCGCAAGCCGTTGTAGGTGCGCTCGGTGCCGTAGGGCGGGTCGTTGAGTATCAGCAGAACCTGCAAGGGCGCCTCCTCTTCCAACTGATCAAGCTTGCGGTTGGACGCGCCGAATTACTCGCCGAGAACGCGCCGCCGGTCCTCGAATTCCGCCTTATCTATCTCGCCACGCGCAAAGCGCTCTTTGAGGATATCGAGCGCCGTCCGGGCTGGCGGCGATTGGTGTTGCGGATATGTCCCCGGCCATGGGCCGCCCAGCCAGCGAACGAGGACAACTGCGAGGGCAACCAGGACTGCGAGAAAGAGAATCATGAAAAACGGACCGAACATCATGGCGTATCCTCCGCCCCATCCCATCATGTGCGGGCCCCAACCGTAGTAGCGTTCAGGATCTGACGGCGCCTGCGCTTGCGCCCATACTGCCCCAGGCAGGAGGGAGAGAGCAGCGACCGTTCGAACCAATACTTTCTGCATCGGCTTGCTCCATCATTGAAGAAATTCAACTCTACCCCGCCGGTCGCCTCGCTTGTTGCGCGAGGTCAACCGAAGCCGCTGTACGCTCCCGCATGAACACCGCCGCGACAGCCCCGGAAATGAACGTCAGAGCGGCGATCGAAACAATCGCCGCTGAAAGTCCGAATCTGTCTGCGATGATGCCGGCCGACAGCGCACCGATCGCGTAGCCGAGGTCGCGCCAGAAGCGGTAGACGCTGAGCGAGCGAGCGCGCCAGCTTGGATGCGAGGCGTCGGACACGGCGGCGATCAAGCTCGGGTACACCATGGCCGTGCCAAGTCCGAGCAGCAGGCTGCCGACGAGCCACCACTCGAAATGACTCGTCCCCCCGGTCAGGAACAAGCCCCCGGCCTGCACCCACATGCCGGCGACGATCAGGCCCTTGCGGCCCCAGCGGTCCGACAGGGGACCCGTGGCGACTTGGAGGATGCCCCACGTCGCTGGATAGACGGCCTTCAATATGCCGATCCGATCAACCGCGAGACCGAAGGAGGCGAAGAATAGCGGGAAGATGCCCCAGCTCATGCCGTCGTTGAGGTTGTTCACCAGCCCGGCCTGCGATGCGGCAAACAGGTTGCGATCCCTGAATGACGTGAGGAGGAATATCTCCCGGAAGCTGATCGGAGACGCTTGCCGTGCATGCACCGCCATCTCCAATCGGACGTGCTCGCGCGTATCGCGCACCAGCAGGATCGAAAGCGCGGCGCCGAGAATCGCATAGGCCACACCGAGATAGATCGGTGCCGGCCGCAACCCATACTCCGACGCAAGATAGCCGGTGAGGTAGGCGGTCACGCCGACCGCGAGGTATCCGGCGAACTCGTTCAGGCCCACCGCAAGGCCGCGCGACTTCGGCCCGACGAGATCGATCTTCATGATCACCGTCATCGACCAGGCAAGGCCCTGATTGATGCCTAGAAGGGCATTGGCGGCGATCACCCATCCCCAGCTTGGCGCCCAGATGATCATGAAGGGCACTGGAAGTCCGACGAGCCACCCAAGGATCAGAACCCGCTTGCGCCCCCATTTGTCGGCGAGCTGGCCGGAAATCAGATTGGCGCACGCCTTCACGACGCCGAAGCTGACGATGAAAGAGACGACAAGCGTCGTCGAGCCGACCTTGAACTCCTCGGCACCGATCAGTGGCACGACGGTTCGCTCGATCCCGACCATCCCGCCCACGAAAGCGTTGATGAGGACAAGTAGAGCGAACTGCGGCCAATTTTCCCTCAGCCCCAATCTGACCAAAGAGGCGGCTTGTGGAGCGGATACCGTTTCGCTCATGGCATCAGGCCGCAGCGGCAGTGACGCCCGAATTGGCGGCTCTGATCTTCGCGGCTTCCGGCGGCGCCGGCGGAATCTCGGCGACCATGAACCGCACAAACTCGGCTTCATCCTCGATCATGAAGGCCTGGTTGTGCCGCTTCTCGAAGCCGATGGTCGACCAGGGCTTGCCGCTCAGCCGGCGGCCGCAGACCGAACCCGCATAGGCGCCGGGCAGCACCTCGACGTAGTCCGGCAGCCCCTTCAGCTGGCGCACGCTGCGAAACAGTTGTTTTGCGCCATCTTCGGCGCTGGCGGCGAGTTCGGTACGGCCCAGATCGCCGACCATCAGGGTGTGGCCGGTCAGGACGAACCAGGGCTCGTCGGCGCGAGTCCGGTCCGTCACAAGAATGCAGATGTGCTCGGGTGTGTGCCCCGGCGTGTGGAGAACTGTCGCCGTGACGTTGCCGAGCGGAAGGACTTCGCCGTCGCTCACACCTTTGAACGGAAACGACACGCCCGCGGCCGACGAGAGCACGTATGGCGCCCCTGCCGCGTGGGCGAGAGCCCGACCCGCCGAGAGGTGGTCGGCATGGACATGCGTATCGATGACGAAGTGAATGCGCATGCCGGCATTGTCGGCGGCTTGCAGATAGGGCTGGATATCGCCGACGGGATCGACGACCGCGCCGGCCGCCTTGCCGCCGCAGCCGAAGAGGTAGGAGATGCCGACGGGCTCGCTATGCAAGAACTGGCGGAGGATCATGGACTTGCACTCCCCTCTAAGGACGGCTAGATACCATTCAATCAATCTGCTGAATGATATATTCAGGAGCTGCCGTGTCAAGTACCGGACCGAAACACGCGATCTATGAGAATCTCGCCGAGGTGGCGCAGGCGTTGGGCCATGCGCATCGGCTTGAACTGTTGGAGCACCTCGCCCAGGGGGCGCGCAACGTCGAGGAGCTATCGGCCCGTGCTCATCTGACGTTCGCCAACACATCCCGCCACCTGCAGATTCTCAGGCGCGCGCGTCTCGTCGAGACGGAGCGTCGGGGTAAACACGTTCTCTATCGCTTGGCCGGCGATGCCGAAGTGGTCGCGCTGACGAAGGCCCTGGGTCGCGTCGGCGAGCGAAATATCGCCGAGATCGGCCGCGTCGTGACCGACTACTTCCATGCCCGCGACGCGCTCGAACCGGTGTCGCGAGATGATCTGGTCGCGAGATTGCACGACGATCTGGTCACGGTGCTCGATGTGCGCCCCGAAGACGAGTTCGCGCTGGGCCATCTACAGGGAGCTCTCAACATTCCACTCGCCGAGTTGGAGCGACGTTTGGGCGAACTTCCGAGGGGCCGGGAGGTGATCGCCTATTGCCGCGGCCCCTATTGCGTCCTTTCGTTCGAAGCGGTCGCAGCGCTCCGGACGCGAGGTTATCGCGTCCGCCGTCTCGAGGATGGCTACCCCGAATGGAAAGCCGCCGGCCTGCCCGTCGAATCGCTCGCTTGAGACAAGCGCATCTGGTGCATCATGAATGCTAAGCCTCCGCGCGCAGAAGCTGCGTGGCCGATTGTCGGCGTCAAGGACCACAAAGCGGCCTCGGTGTTCCGGCCCGAAGCGCTGCTCAGGGAGGCGCGGCGGCAGAGAGAACTTCCGCTCGTCGCGGTCCCCGAAATCTGCGTGCTTGACCCGGACGGCGATGTCGTGCGCCACCTCAAACGGACCGGCGTCGGCCGCGTCCATGAAGGATGGGCCTGCTATCACACTGAGCTTCTTGCTTTTGATCTCGACGGTATCGGCGAGGTCGGCATCGTCGGCTGCGCCGTCGGCGCACCGTTCGCCGTGCTGGTCGCCGAGCAACTCTTCGCGTCCGGCTGTCGGCTACTCGTCAGCGTCACGTCCGCCGGCCAAATCACTCCAATCGGACCCACGCCGTACTTCGTCCTGATCGAACGCGCGCTGCGCGACGAGGGGACGAGCTATCACTATCTTCCGCCAGCAACGTTTGCTGAAGCACCAGATTCAAAGTTGCTCAATCGCGCCGAACAGGCGCTACGTGGGCTCACGGGCATCTCGGTTCACCGCGGCCCGACCTGGACAACCGATGCGCCGTATCGCGAAACCGAAGCCGCGATTGCTTCCGCACGGGATTTGGGTGTCCTTGCAGTCGAGATGGAGGCTGCGGCCTTATATGCATTCGCGAACGCAAGGGGCCGGTCGGTAATCTGTTTTGCTCATGTGACAAACGCGATGGCTCAGGTTGAAGGAGACTTCGAGAAGGGCGAGGCAGATGGGACCACCGCAACGCTCGCGGTCGTCGCCGCCGTCGTCCGAGCATGGTCTGCTTCACCTCGAACACCAGGCTTCGGTTGAAGTAACCGCGATGTTGGCTGCTGCTGGGCTTAATCCTTCCGAGATCGTTCGGCCGTTCACCGTGCGCTTGCCAGAGCATTCGCCCTTGCACTCTTCGCGAATGCTTCCAGTGCGCCGATATCGAGCCCCTCGATCTTTGCTTGTGCCGGGTTTGCCAGGGAGCGAAGGATTTCGGTTTGGCGATGCCCCGGCACCTCGCCATATCCCACAAAGGTCGTCATCGAGGTCTCGAAGCGCTCAATCGCGCGAAGGGCGGCGTCGATGGTCGCATCCTGCTTGCCGCTGGCAGCTTGGAGGAAGAAGGCATAGTCGCGCTTCACGCGCTCATTTTCAGGGCCGTATTTCTGCATCGGTGGTTAGACCCCTTCAGAGCGTGGAATACAGTGGGAATGCGACGGCTCGCCGCGCTGCATTTGCCGGTTAAGAATTGCTTAACCCAAATCGCGCCATCGTTCGGCGCGAGCGGCGGGATGAATGCCCGCACTGGCGGCTGGCGGCGATCCGGACGAGCGCGTCCGTCGCGTTCGAATCCCGCAGGTGCCAGTTGCGCTCGGGCGTACGCCAGCGGCCAAGCCGGTGGCGATCAGTATCCAGAGGTCATGGTGGGACGTCTCTCGCAAGGGCATGGCGCCTGTGCACGTGACGACTCGACCGGCACTGGCGATGCACCGGCTGCTGGCAGCGGCGCCGGATCAACGGCCGAAGACGCAACGCGAGACAAAGGCGAACCCGCGACATGAGCACGACTGCCCTCGACAACCACACCCAGTTTCAATCCATCGTCGGCCAGATCCGGACGCTCGCCTACAAATATATCGAGGACAAGGACTTCGTCAGCGCCCAGCTCGCGTTCCAGAAGCTGCTCGAGCTCGACCCCAAGGACATCAACGCGCGCTTCATCTATGCGCAGCTGATCGACGACGGCTCGCACAAGAAGCGCGCCGAGGCGCGCGACATGATGCTGGCGATCCTCGACGAGCATCCGGAGATCTTCGACGAGCCGAGCGAGGGCAACCTGCACCTGATCCGCAGCGCGGCCGTGCGCTGCAGCCATGTCGGACCGTTCACGCGCTCGATGGAGCTGTTCCGCAAGCTCGCCCGCGCCTCCAACCAGGCGGCCGACTATTTCTCGCTCAGCGAGATCCTGACCCAGGGCAACGAATTCGAGGAAGCGGTCGCGGCGCTGGAGAAGGCGATCAAGCTCAACCCGGCCTATGACAACCGGATCAACCGCGAGACGCTGGAGCTCGCGCGGTCGAACGCCAAGAAGGGCAAGGCCAAGGAGGCCAAGGGCCGCGCCAAGGTCGGACGCTATCCGGAGACCAAGGACTTCCTTGGCGACCTGCAGACGCTGATCACCAACCACATCGCGGTGAACCTCGCCGCCGCGCCGAAATTCCTCGACAAGAGCACGCGCTTCTTCACCATGGGCTCGTGCTTCGCGCGCAACCTCTCCAAGAGCCTCACCGACAGCGGCTATTCCAGCCATCACATGGAGATCTCGGAGTACATCAACACGACCTTCGCCAACCGCGTGTTCGTCGACTGGCTGCGCGACGCCGAGATCGATCCGGAGATCCGCGAGCGCATCGTCGAGCTGCTGCCGCCGGGATCGAGCAAGGAGAATACGCTCGCCGTCATCAAGCAGGCCGACGTCTTCATCCTGACGCTCGGCGTCGCCGCGGCGTTCTTCGACCGCGAGACCGGCGCCTTCGTGCTGCCGCGGCCGACCGCGCTGAACTCGCGGGCGCTGGCGGAGAAGTACAAGTTCCGTACCGCCAGCGTGCAGGAGAACGTCGACAACGTGCTCTATCTGATCGAGTTCATCCGCAGCATCCGGCCGGGCATCAAGGTGATCGTCACCGTGTCGCCGGTGCCGCTGTTGACCTCGTTCGAATATGAATCGGTGGTGCAGGCCGACTGCCTGTCGAAGAGCACGATGCGGCTGGTCGCGCACGAGGTCGTCAACAACTCGAACCTCGAGGACATCTGGTACTGGCCGTCGTTCGAGGTATTCCGCTGGGCCGGCTCCAACGCCTCCAGCTTCTTCGCCGCCGACGACGGCGCCGCCTGGCACGTCTCGGAGGACAAGGTGTCCGCGGCGGTGCGCGCCTTCGTGCAGACCTTCTCGCCGGCCTGAGCGCGCGAACGGCTGCCTCAGGGCAGCCGCTTCCTCCAGAGGCGGATGACCAGGATGCCGGCCTGGGCGTAGCCCGGCGGCGAACTTTCGGTGCCGAACGGCGTCTTCGAATACAGCGAGCTCGAGACCAGGAAGCCGCCGACATACGGCTCAGGCAGGCCCGACAGCGCCAGGAAGCAGCGGTGGGTGAGCAGGCCGTCCTCCGGCAGATTGCCGCGCACCAGCCGGCAATCGCCGATGCCGGTGAATGCGATGCCGTTGAGCTGGCCCTCGGTGTAGGTGCCGAGCAGGGTCGGATCCATCGCCTGGCCGATGCAGACCCGCATCTCGCCGATGCTCTTGTCACCGGTCTCGGTCATGCGGCCGTCAGCCGGCCGGACCCCGATTGAACGGATCGAGAGCTGATCCTCCAGCGCCGGCGCGAAGCCGGTCTTGGTCGGCGCGCAGAAATCCGACGGCACGACGCGGCCCTGGCGCACGCTCCGCGCGATATAGATCTCCTCGACGCTGTTGTCGCCGGACTGCGCCCGGCCCTGCCCGCTGGCGGCCAGCAACGTCACGGCCGCCATGAACATCGCAACGATCACCCGGCCCATGCGCGCATCCTTCCTCCGAATCGATCGCCCTGACTATCGGATTCGGCGAATCTTCTGAACCAGCACCAACGAACAGGAGATATATATACAATCATACCTCAATCTTGAGATCGCCCTGGCCCCCATGAAGCACCGCGTCGTGACGGTCATTTGGTCGCAAAAGTCAGGTAAGCAGGACTGCCGCGCGCGCCACCGCGCAAATGCTGCAGTCGGTCGCTTGTCCGGATGGGCTCGTCCCGAGCTCCCGCGTCCTGAACGGAAGTCGCCGCGGCGGCGAAAAGGGTTCGAGAAAAATGGTGCGCCGGTCCGCAATGACATGTGCCGAGATCCCGGCTCCATTCGCGCTTGCAGGGCCGAGCGTGACCGCGGTCACATCGGACGGTCGCGCCGGCGTCTAAACCTCCTCTCAGTCAACGAGGGGAGCTTTCACGATGCGCAAGATGATCCTGATCGGAGCCATGATGCTCACGTCCGCCGCGGCCGCACAGGCCGAGGGAACGCGCAGCCTGTCGATGACGTCGAGCGATGCCGCCGCTCCGGCACCGCGGCCGAGCTATGTCCAGCAGGCCGGCGAGGTCACCGTCACGCCGGCGCCGGTGCCAGCAGCCGCGGTCCAGGTCCAGCCGATTGCGCAACCGGTTGCGCCTGCGGCTCCCGCGGCTTCGGTCGCCGCAACCACGCCACCACAGCCCGCCGTCGCCGCTGCGACGCCGGCACCCGAGCCGACCCGCTCGGTGCAGAAATCATCGCGGCGGTCGAAATCGGCGCGCTCCGACCGGACGCGCCGCAAGAGCTGGACTGAAGCCCGGATCGTCCGCGAGCTGCATCGCCACGGCATCTATTGGTGAGCGGCCGGCGACAGGCGACAAACGAAGAAGGCCGGGCGAATGCCCGGCCTTTCGCGCGAGGAGACCCTGCAGCGGAGCATCACTGCGAGATGGTCTGGATCACGCTCGAGATCGGCCGCGCATTGGTCATTGTCGTCGGCAGCTTCGGATCCTGGCCGATCATCGCGTCATATTCCGGCAGCGTGTCGAGCGT
The DNA here is from genome assembly GCF_032381555.1 of Bradyrhizobium sp. SZCCHNPS1003. Classification (NCBI taxonomy): domain Bacteria; kingdom Pseudomonadati; phylum Pseudomonadota; class Alphaproteobacteria; order Hyphomicrobiales; family Nitrobacteraceae; genus Bradyrhizobium; species Bradyrhizobium sp. SZCCHNPS1003. The sequence continues at coordinate 57,115 of NZ_JAUHIU010000024.1, read as the reverse complement.
GCCCTTCGGCTTCATCGCAACCACCTTGTAGCCGCCGGCCTTGAGCCGCCGCAGCAGGGTCGGCAGCGCCAGCGCGGTGTTCTTCTGGAAGTCGTGCATCAGGATGATGCCCTTGCCCTTCTTGTCGAGCCCGGTCATCACGGTGTTGACGACCTGGTCGGCATCCTTGGAGCGGAAGTCGAAGCTGTCGACGTCGCAGGAGAACATCGCGACATTGCGGCTTCCGAGATAGGCCACGGCAGAGGGCCGGTGCTGCAGTTGCGGGAAGCGGAAGAACGGCGCCGGGTTGGTGCCGAGCGCGAACTTGACCGCGCTGAAGCCCTTCTCGAGCTCCTCCTTCGCCGTCTCGTCGGTCATCTTCTTGCCGTTCAGATTGGCGTGCGACCAGGTATGAACGCCGACGACATGCCCAGCGGCCAGCACCTGGCGCAGGATCTCCGGATGATAGGTCGCATGCTTGCCGATCGTGAAGAAGATGCCGGTGGTGCATTCGTCGGCCAGCGCCTTCAGCACCGCCGGCGTGTTGACCGGCCACGGGCCGTCGTCGAAGGTCAGCACCACCTCGTGGTCGGCGAGGAAGTCGAACTGCTTGAAATGGTCGAGGCCGAAACCGGGGCCGCCGGTGGTGTCGACCATGACGGTGCGGGAGATGCCGAGCGCGTCAGGATTGGCGCAGGTCGATTTGGGCTGCACGGGCGCCGGCGCGCTTGCCGCCATGCGCGTGGAAATCGTGCCGGTAATCTCGACATCGTCCTTGGCGCCGGCCTTGGCGGCGACGCGTGCCGGAGGGGGCGGCGCCGGCTCGGACGGCCGCGCCGCTGCGCTCTGCGCGGCGGCCTTGGCGGCGCTGGGCTTCGATACGTAGTACCAGACACCGGTGATCGCCAACGCCGCGACGACGGTGGCCAGCAGCAAGCCTAACGCATTACGCATGGTTACTCTTCCCGAAAGCGCGAGACACTCGATGGCGGACGCAACGCTGTCCGCCTCCTTCAATTAGCTTCCATTAGTGCCAACGATTCCTTAACGCGGTGCCAACACGACCAGGATCGGGCAAGATTTCCAGGATGATGCCGGCGCCGAAGCGGCAGTTCGCCGGAGCGACATGTCGCCGCGGCCATCGGCCTGCCGGAACTGCCGACCAGGTTTGGATCTGGCGTGACCCGCATCACGGTTGCTAGAGAGCGATCAGGCCATGATGGGCGCATTGAAACACGCGGCTCCGCAAACATGCGGCGCCAATGGGAGCCAGCCATGACGACGTCCACCAATGTTCTGCGTAAGGCCGTTCTGACCGCCATCAGCGTCGCCGCCGTCTCGACCTTCAGCTCGACTGCGAGCTTCGCCTTCAGCGCCGAAGCGCAGCAGATGTGCACCGGCGACGCCTTCCGCCTGTGCAGCAGCGAGATCCCGAACATCCCGGCGATCACCGCCTGCATGATCAAGAACCGCTCGTCGCTCAGCTCCGGCTGCCGCGCCGTGCTCGACAAGGAGGTCTCCCGGCGCAGCGGCAAGGTCGCCGAGGTCAACGACGCCAATTGAGGAACCGCTCTTGGCTCCCCTGCGCGCCCCGGCTGCGACCGCGGCGCTTGCGACGGCCGGTTGTGGCCACTAAAAGCGCCGCCAACCTTTCAATGCCGGGAACGAGGCGCCAGTCATGAACAAAATCCTAACGATCATCCCTCTGGTCCTGATGGCGTCGACAGCCTCAGCCCAGCAGCAGCCCGGCCAGGATGCCTGCGCGCGCGACGTCTCGCGGCATTGCCGCGCGGTGATGAACAACGGCGATCAGGCGGTGCTGGCCTGTCTCAAGGAGCATCGGGCCAAGCTGTCGAAGGCTTGCGAAAAGGTGCTGACCGAGCACGGGCAGTAAGGTCCGTCCCGCAGCACGGACAGCAATTTTCGCGAACTGGTGCGGCCCGCCCGAAGGCGGTCGGAAGCGTCTGACTACGCGAGGCGGAACTGCTTGCGCAGGGTCTTGTCGAATAGTCCGGCGGTTGCGAACCGGCGCAGCAGACTGACCATGCGCGCCGCATTGCCTGCGGTGTAGCGCCGGCGCGGGACCTGATCGCTCGCTGCCTTGATGATCACCTTCACGACGACATCCGGCAGGTCGGCCTTGGGCATGACATCCCGCAGCAGCGCCGCGACAGCCATGCGCGCCTGATCGTATTCGGCTTTCTGCTGGTCGGGCTCCATGCCGTTCTGATCGAAAACGGTGCGGACATAGGCCGGTTCGATGACGGAAACGCGGACATTGAAGGCCCGGACCTCGTGGTCGAGCGATTCCGAATAGCCCTCGATCGCATGCTTGGCGGCCGAGTAATGCGCCGAGTACGGCGCCGGGATGACCCCGAGGATGGAGCCGATGTTGAGAATGCGGCCGCCGCCCTGGCGTTTCATCACCGGCAGTACCGCATTCGTCATCCGCATCACGCCGAAGACATTGACGTCGAAGAGCGCCTGCGATTGCGGGATCGAGGATTCCTCGGCGCCGCCGAACATGCCGATGCCGGCGTTGTTGACGAGGAGGTCGATCTTCCCCACCCGCGAGACGACGTCTGCGATCAGCGCGGAAACCGACGCCTCGTCGGTGACGTCGCAGGCCAGCATTGTGACCCCCTGGGGGCCGTCATTGGCGATTTTCCGGCTCGTTCCGAACACCGTGAAACCCGCGCGGGCTAGACCTTCGGCGGCAGCGTAGCCGATGCCGGAGGATGCCCCGGTCACGATTGCAGTTCTTGCGGCAGCCATGTGTTTTCCTCATGTGAACGTCTCGGACTCTCGCCAGAGACACATTGCATTATGATCGTTTAGTGATATTATGATCATAATGCAATAGAGATGCGGACGAAGGCGTCATGCGATACGAAAAGGGCCGAAAGGACACGTCGCGCCGCAGGATCATGGACGTCGCTGTCGAGCGCTTCCGCACGGATGGAATTGCGGGCTCAGGTCTGGCGACGATCATGAAGGATGCCGGCCTGACGAACGGCGCCTTCTATCCGCACTTCCCTTCGAAGGCCGATCTCGTCCGCGAGACGATCTCCGACTCCCTCGGCAGGCAGGCCGTATGGCTGCGCGAGGTGCTGGACGAAGGGGGACTCGATCGCTTGATCGACATCTATCTTTCCCCCGAACACCGGGACCATCCGGGGCAGGGCTGCGCCTCTGCGGCACTGTTACCGGAGCTTGCGCGGCAGCCGGAAGAGACGCGCGGCATGTATGCCCAACAGTCTCGCGCCCTTGTGCTGCAGCTCGCAGAAGCACTTCCGACCCATGTCGAAGCGAGGGAAGATGTGGCATGCGCGATCTTTGCGACCCTGATCGGGACGCTCCAGCTGGCACGCGCAGTCGACGAAGAGGCGTCGAGTGGCATCCTGCGGAGCGGAAAACTCGCGATCCGCACCTTGGCCGGCCTTCGCGCGCATCAGCTTCCTAAGCCTGAATGAACCCCCGATGCGCGCGTCGTGTGCGTTCGGATGACGTCACGCGCGGCGCCATCAGCCTCGACCACACCTGAATTTGTGCAGATCGCACGGCGGAAGCAAAACCTTGCCAGGCAAGGAACACAGACCGGAGAGTCCCAGTGAAAGCCTACGTCGTCGAGAAGTACAAGAAGATGGGCCCGCTACGCCTCGTCGAACGGGCCGATCCGCAGGTCCAGAACGCCGATGTCCTCATTCGCGTTCATGCCTCGGCCGTGAACCTGATCGACTCGAAGGTCAGGGACGGCGAGTTCAAGATCTTCCTGCCCTACCGTCCGCCCTTTGTGCTCGGTCACGACGTCGCCGGGACCGTCGTCAAGGTCGGCGATGGGGTCAGCCGCTTCAGGGTCGGCGACGAGATCTATGCCCGGCCAAGAGATCACCGCATTGGCACCTTCGCGGAATTCATCGCCATCCACCAAGACGATGTCGCACTCAAGCCCCGCACACTGACGATGGAAGAGGCGTCGTCCGTGCCGCTGGTCGCGCTGACGGCGTGGCAGGCTCTGGTCGATGTCGCGAAGGTGAAGCCGGGCGAGAAGGTCTTCATTCAGGCTGGCTCCGGCGGAGTCGGTACGATCGCGATCCAGCTTGCCAAGCATCTGGGGGCGACGGTCGCGACGACGACGAGTGCGAAGAACGCCGCCCTCGTCAACAGCCTCGGCGCCGATGTCGTGATCGACTACACGACCCAGGACTTCGAAAAAGTTCTCTCGGGCTACGACGTCGTGCTGCACAGCCAGGATCCGAAGACGCTTGCGAAATCGCTGAACGTCCTGAAGCAGGGCGGCCGCCTCGTCTCGATTTCGGGGCCGCCCGATCCGGCCTTTGCCACGGCTCTCGGGCTGAACGCCGTTCTGAAGCTTGTTATCCGGCTGTTGAGCCGCAGCGTGCGCAAGAGGGCAAAGAGCGTCGGCGTTGACTATTCATTCCTGTTCATGCACGCCGATGGCCGGCAACTCGAGCAGATCGCCGGGTTGATCGATAGCGGCGCGATTCGCCCCGTCGTCGACAAGATATTCCCCTTCACCCAGACGCCCGAGGCGCTCGCCTATGTCGAGACCGGCCGTGCAAAGGGCAAGGTCGTGATCAAGGTGCAGTAGCGGGTTTCTTGATTGCAGCTGAGAGCAGCATCCTAAAGCGGGCATAGCTCGCGAAGGCTACGCTTGCCCTCGCCGTTCTAAGGCCCGCTGCGGGCACCCGTCGCAACGGCCGGCGCCTGCTCGGCGGTGCGGTCGATGTCGTCCCTGGCCCGGACCGAGCCGAACGGCCGTTCCAGCATGCGGCGGATGCGTACCGGGTCGGTGCCGATGTGGAAGTCGATCGCGCGCTTGTGCAGCTCGCGCTCGGCGCGGGTCGAGCGGTTGCGCTGACGCAGATAGTCGATCCAGGTCGGGCAGTGATAGCGCTCTGTCCATAATTCGGGATCGGCGATGTCGCGGGCGATCGACCAGCCATAGGCGCCGTTGCGCTGGCGGCTGAGCTGCACGTCCTGCATCAGGTCGTGGAAGGCGCGGGCATTGTCCTCGGCGACGCGGTACTCGATCTCGACCACCAGCGGCCCCGAGCGCGGCGTCAGCTCGAGCTGCACCTCCGGATCGGCCAAGGTCTCGCCGTCCTCGTTGCGGGCGCCGATCGGCGGCATCCGCAGCCACAGGCCGAGCAGCGGCGACACCATCATCAGCGCGCCCGACACCAGCAGCGCGACCTCGACGCCGGCGGCGTCGGTGAGGCGGCCCCAACCCCAACTGCCGATCGCGATGCCGCCGGAGATCGCCGCCTGAAATGCCGCCAGCGCGCGGCCCGCGACCCAGCGGGGCGCCGAAAGCTGCACGCCGATGTTGAACAGCGCCACCGCCAGCATCCACACCGCGCCGGCGATGACGAGCGCCGCCGCCGTCAGCACCGGCGCGGTGCTGAGCGCGACGGCCGCGGTGGCCGCGCCCAAGGTCAGCGCGCAGGTGCGGATCGCGGCCTCACCGGACAGCCGCTTCCTGATCTCGCCGATGTTGAGCGCGCCGACCACCGCGCCCATGCCGAAGGCGCCGAGCATGATGCCGTAGGTCTGCGCGCCGCCATGCAGCAGGTCGCGCGCCACCAGCGGCATCAGCGCCGAGATCGAGCCGCCGATGATGCCGGTGACCAGCGTGCGGATCAGCACGATGCGGATCGACGGCGAATGCACGATGTAGCGTACGCCGGAGACGATGGCGCGGTTGAGCGGCTCGCGCGGCAGCCGGCTCGGCTCGACGACGCGCCGCCACAGGAACAGCGCGGCCAGCAGCGGCAGATACAGCAGGGCATTGGCCGCAAAGGCTGCGACCGCGCCGGCAGCCGCGACCACCACGCCGCCGATGGCCGGGCCGAAGCTGCGGGCGATGTTGTAGCTGATGCCGTTCAGCGCGACCGCGGCCGGCAGCGTCTCCGGCGGCACCTGCTCGCTGACCGAGGATTGCCAAGCCGGCCCCATCAGCGCCATGCCGCTGCCGATGACGAAGCACAGCGCCAGCAGCCGCTCTGGGGTCACGAGGCCGAGCCAGGCCAGCACCGTCAGGGTGGTGGCGCCGCCCAGGGCCACCGCAAGCGCAACCAGCGCGACGATGCGCCGGTCATACATGTCGGCGATGGCACCGGCCGGCATCGAGATGAACATGACCGGCAGCATCAAGGCGGTCTGCACCAGCGCCACCTTGTCGGCCGACGACGTCATCTGCGTCATCGCCCAGGCGGCGCCCACGGCCTGAATCAGCAGGCCCAGATTCGACAGCAGGCTCGCCAGCCAGATGCGACGGAACACAGCGTGCCGCAGCGGCGCGGCGATGCTCTCGGCCGCAAACAGCTCACGTTTCTGCGGCGCATTCATGCCGTTCCGTCCACGTCGTCCGTCCGCATTGAACTATCGCTTGATTCCGCCCGGACGTATGTGATGCCTGCGAATGTCCGCCGCTGTCCAGTGCTCGCTATTCAGGCTCGCATCATGGACCGCGGCCAACGAACACAAAATGAATGAGACAAAAGGGAGACCGCCGATGAAGCTGACGCGCCGCACCATTCTGCAGACCATGGGAACCCTGCCCCTGCTCACCAGCGGTCTGACCTTACCTGCACGTGCGCAAACGGCGGCGGCGACCACATCGGCAGGCGAGATTCCCCCGATCCTGTTCGTGCATGGCAATGGCGACCACGCGGCGCTCTGGCTGACGACGCTGTGGCGGATGGAATCCAACGGCGTGCCGCGAACGCGCCTTGCCGCGCTCAACTTCACCGACCCGCTGGCGCGCAATGACGACGCCGTGGCGCAGCCGGGTCGCTCGTCGACCGACGACCAGCGGCGCGAACTTGCCGAAGCGATCAAGGCGCTCAAGGAGCGCACCGGTGCAGCGCGGATCGCGCTGGTCGGCAGCTCGCGCGGCGGCAATGCGATCCGCAACGTGGTGAAGAACGGCGGCGGCGCCGATGTCAGCCATGCGGTGCTGTGCGGCACGCCCAATCATGGCGTGTTCGACTGGGAGGACAGCCCCGGCAGCGAGTTCAACGGCCGCGGCCCGTTCCTGCGCGGACTGAATGCCGGTGACAGCGAGGTGGCCGAGGGCACCGCCTTCCTCACGCTGCGCAGCGACGGCCTCGACAAATATGCGCAGGCCGATGGCCGCCTGGTCGGCAAGCCCGGCGTGCCCACCGGGATCACTGCGGAAGGGCCGGCGTTGAAGGGCGCGACCAATCTCGTGCTCGGCGCGCTGGACCATCGCGAGGTCGCGTTCCACCCGCGCGCGTTCCGCGAGATCTACAAATTCATCGCCGGCCGTGAGCCGACGCAGATCGCGATCCAGCCCGAGCAGCAGGTGCGGATCAGCGGCCTGGTGACGGGCACGCCGGGCGGCGCGCCGACCAATCGCCCAGTCGCGGGCGCAAGCGTGGAGGTCTATCGCGTCTCGAGCGAGACCGGCGCACGCAACGGCGAGCCTGTCTATCGCGGCCAGGCCGGCGCCGACGGACGCTGGGGTCCCGCGGAGGTCGATCCGACATCCTATCTCGAGATCGTCCTGACCTCGCCGGGCGCGCCGATCACGCACTTCTACCGTTCGCCGTTCCCGCGTTCGTCTGACGTCGTGCATCTGCGCGCGGCGCGGCCGCTCGGCCAGGCCGATGCCGGCGCCGGAGCGATTCTCATCATGATCAGGCCGCGCGGCTATTTCGGCCTGCCCCGCGACATCGTGCTGCTCGACGGCAAGGAACCCGGGGACGTACAGAAGGGAATACCGACCGATGCAGCGACGACATTGCGGCTGCCAGCGGGCGACGTCGGGCGCAGCGTCATCGGACTGTTCAACGAGGAACGCATCGCCGCCCGTCTTTGGCCAGCATCGGAGAGCAGGATTGCGATGATCGAGCTGACTAATTAGTTGCTGGAGTATGATGGTACATCACAGCCTCGGAGAGCGCTGAATCGCGCTCTCCCACGCATGTTGCAAGCGAGGTGACCGAATTACCTCTGGCAGGAAACCGCCGTTCCGCGGCCGGCCGGTTCGTCCTACAGCAGCCGGCGCTCGGCATGCCGCCGGTCCGCCGTTCCCCGCTCACGACAGCGTCGAGAGGCAGTGAATGAGTACCGCCGAAGTCCACTACCTGCCGCAGGCACGCGTGCCACTGGTTCCTCCAACGCCGCCGCGGGCGCCGGACAGCATGGGCGCGCTGCGCCGCGTGCTGATGATGGGCGACAACGCGATCGCGACCTGGAGCCAGCGCGCCTATGAGGACGACATCATCCGCGGCCGCTTCTTCGGCAGCTCCAGCTACATTCTCAATACGCCTGATACCATCAAGCATGTGCTGGTCGACAATTGGGAGAACTACGTCCGCACCGTCGGCGCCATCCGCGTGCTGCGTCCAGTGCTCGGCGAGGGGCTGCTGATCGCCGAAGGCAAGGCGTGGAAGCACCAGCGCCGCACCTTGGCGCCGGCTTTCACGCCGCGCGCCGTTTCCGGCCTCGTTCCGCACATGGTCGCGGTGACCGACGAGACCGTTGTCCGGCTGAGAGAGCAATGCGGTCAGCCGCTCGACCTGCGCGAGATCATGCAGCGCATGACGCTCGACATCGCCGGCCGCACGATGTTCTCGTTCGAGATGGGCCGGCACGGCGCCACCCTGCGCGATTTCGTCTACGAGTATGGCGCGCGGCTGGCCAGCCCGCATCTGCTCGACATCGTGTTGCCGCTGTCCTGGCCGACGCCGCGCGACTTCGCGCGCCGACGCTTCCGCAAGCGCTGGACCGATTTCGTCGCCATGCTGATGGCCGAGCGGCGCGCGGCCGGCAAGCTGGAGGATGCGCCGCCGCGCGACCTGTTCGACCTGATGGGCGCGGCACGCGATCCGGAAACGGGCGCTGCGTTCACCGATGCGCAGCTCGCCGATGAGGTCGCGACCATGATCCTCGCCGGGCACGAGACGACCGCGACGGCGCTGTTCTGGGCGCTGTATCTCATCGCGCTCGACCCGGCCAATCAGGACAGGCTGGCGCAGGAGGCGCGCGCCGCGACGGATCTGAGCAATCCGGATCAGTTGCCGTTCACACGCGCGGTGATCGACGAAACGCTGCGGCTTTATCCGCCCGCCTTCCTGATTGCGCGCGCCGCAAGCGGGCCGGACCGTATCGCCGAGTTCCAGGTGAAGCGCGGCGACGTCGTGCTGATCTCGCCCTGGCTGCTGCACCGGCACGAGAGGCTGTGGCAAACACCCAACGCCTTCATACCGGATCGCTTCATGCCGGGCGCGCCGCCGCCGGAGCGCTTTGCCTATCTGCCGTTCGGAGCGGGCGCGCGGGTCTGCATCGGGGCTCATTTCGCCCTGACCGAGGCGGTGCTGGCGCTGGCACGGCTGGTGGCGGCCTTCGACATCGAAATGCTCGACGCCGCACCCGTGATGCCGGTCGGCGTGGTCACGACCCAGCCGGATCGCTCGCCGCTGTTCAAGCTCACGCCCAGGGCGGGCGTCTGATCCCGGCGGCGGCCGGGCCATCGCTTCGTCTCTTGCTTGTGGGTTTGCTAGGCACCATCTTAACACGCCATGAGCGACATCCAGGCCCAGCTTTCGGTTCTGAAGCAGACCGCCGATCCGGCCGTTGCGGACGCGATCACACGGTTGATTGAGGCGGGTGAAGATCACGAACTCAACCGTATCAATGCCCTGGAGTTCTCGGCGCGCGCCGGTCTCGATGAAGAACGGGTTATTTCCGGGTTCCTGCATGCTGCACGGATCGGCTTGTTCGATCTGACCTGGAACGTGCTCTGTCCTGGCTGCAGCGGCGTGCTGGATGCGCACGCCACGCTGAAATCTCTCCGCCATGACGATTACCATTGCGGACTATGCGCTTGCGGCTACGAGCCTTCCATCGACGAGCAGGTCGAAGTTGCTTTCACCGTGAGCTCCAAGGTCAGGAGCATCGCCGCTCACGATCCGAACACGCTGCCGCTCTGGGAGTATTACAAGCAGGTCTTCTGGAGTTCCGGGATCGACCTCGACCGGGAGTCTTTTGCCTCGCTCAGCGAAGAAGTGACGCTTGATGCGCTCGAGCTGCCAGCCGGTGAGAAGGCCGTGCTCTCACTGCAGCTCCCATCCGATTTCATCATCATCTTCGAACCGGTGACGCATTCTGCGCATTTCATCGACGTTCAGGGCGAGCCCACCAGGGAGCGCCAGCAGCTCGGACTGCTATTCAACAGGGCGCATCCTCCGACCGGATCGATCACGTTGCGTCCAGGCCCGCTGCGACTGGCGCTCGACAATCAGGCCGGCGTACGGACGCTGCCGACCGTCTTCGTTGCCGGCGATGCGCTCCACCGTCTCCTCGGCAAGCGCCGGCCTTTCCTGACCGCCAAGCGCATATTGTCCAACCAGACCTTTCGCGACGTGTTCAAGGCGGACAATCTCAACATCGACCAGCGGCTGAAGATCACCTCGCTCACCTTCCTGTTCACCGACCTCAAAAGCTCGACGGCGCTGTATGAGCGCGTCGGCGATCTCGCGGCCTTCGACCTGGTGCGCGCCCATTTCCGCGCGCTGCTGGAGATCATCAATGCCGAGAAGGGCGCGGTGGTGAAGACCATCGGCGATGCCGTGATGGCGACCTTCATCCAGCCCGAGCATGCGCTGTCCGCGGGCCTGCGCATGCGCGCGGCGATGCAGCGGCTCAATGCCGAGCGCGGAACCGAGGATCTCGTGGTCAAGATCGGCATCCACGAGGGGCCGTGCCTCGCGGTGATGTTGAACGACCGCCAGGACTATTTCGGCCAGACCGTCAACATCGCGTCGCGCGTGCAGAGCCTGTCGACCGCGCAGGAGATCCATCTCACCGCGCCCGTGATCGAGAGCCCCGGCGTTGCCGACATCCTGCGGAGCGCGAAGATCGCGCCCGTCCAGAAGCACGCCGCGCTGCGCGGCATCGCCGACCGCATGATGGTGTACGAAATACCCTGAGGCTTACCGAAATGTCATGCAGTCCAACGGTCGCAGCGGATTGCCGGCGCAGCGTGGCAACTGCATATAATGAGCATTCGCCGGCCGGTTTGCGATCCGCTACGGATCTGACAGCGAAGGACGCCATGCTCGAAGGACTGCGCCAATTCATCGCTGACGTCGTTTCGCCGCAGCAGACCCCGGCGTTCGACGACAACGGCTATCAGCTCGCGGCGACGGCCCTGCTGATCCACGTCATCTCGCTGGACGGCGAGCCGAGCCAGATCGAGCGTCGCAAGCTGCACGGCCTGATCGAGCGGCGCTTCGGGCTCGATCCCGGCAGCGCCGACCGGCTGATCGCGCAAGGCATGCTGGCGGAGGGCGACGCGGTCGATCTCTATCGCTTCACCAGCGTCATCATGCGCGAGGTCGATGAAGCGGGCCGCCTGCGCATCGTCGAGATGATGTGGGAGCTGGTCTACGCCGACGGCAAGGTGACCGAATTCGAGGACAATGTGGTCTGGCGCGCCTCGGAGCTGCTCGGCGTCTCCACGCATGACCGCCTCGACCTCAAGCACCGGGTGGCGGCGCGCAAGTCCGGCGCCCCGGCTTGAACCGCGTCGCTCCGGGTGGAACCGACTTCATGCGGAGATGAACAAACTTTAATTTTGTTCCGGACACCCCCGTTCATGTAAATCCATGTGAATCTGAGGCTATTGCCGCAATCCAGCGCAAGGCCATGCATCGCGGTGTCTTGCATGTTCCCGTCCCACTATGCTCTCGTCCGCCGCAATTGGATGATGTGCGAATTGTGATCGAAGAGCAGGGATCGTGGGTGAACGTGTCACGCTCGTAACGGGTGCCTCTGCCGGAATCGGCAGCGAATTGGCGCGCGTGTTTGCCGCGAACGGGCACCGGCTCGTATTGACGGCCCGGCGCGAAGACCGGCTCGCGGCGCTGGCGCAGGAGATCGCCGCCAAGGGCGGCCCGGCGCCGCTGGTGATCCCCTGTGACCTCACCTCCCCCGACGCCGGCGCGACCATCGAGGCTGCGCTGTCGGCTGCCGGCCTGGAGCTGCAATATCTCGTCAACAACGCCGGCTTCGGCCTGTTCGGCAAGGCGGTGCAGCTCGACCGCGCCGAGCAGCTAGACATGATCTCGGTGAACGTCCGCGCCCTGACCGAGCTGTCGCTGCGTTTTTCCGACCAGTTGATCCGCAACAAGGGCGGCATCCTCAATCTGGGATCGGTGGCCGGGTTCCTGCCGGGGCCTGGCATGGCGGTCTATTACGCCTCGAAGGCCTATGTGATCTCGTTCACCGAGGCGCTGCGCAAGGAGCTGGCGCCGCATGGCGTCCGGGTCACGGTGCTGTGTCCCGGTCCGGTGCCGTCGGAATTCCAGGACCGCGCCGGCTTCAAGCCGGGCGTGGATTCGGTGATCCTCAACGTCTCGCCCAAGGCCGTGGCGGAAGCCGGCTATCGCGGCCTGATGGCCGACAAGCGCGTGGTGCTGCCCGGGCTCGGCATCAAGATCGTGCCGTTCATGCTGCGCTGGTTCCCGCGCGGCTTCATCCTCGCCGCGGTCGGCCGGCTGCAGCTGAAGCGGACCTGATCGCGCTGGCCCGGCGCTTGCTTTGCAATGTGCGCTCGCTCACGCGCCGTTAACCTTTGCTTAGCTATGATCGCCAGGTGATGCTCAGGCAAGACCCTTCGCTCCATCCGAACGGGACCCAGGCGGACGTTCGGCATCTCTACTCGAAGCTGGCCACGGCGGCTGCGCCGCAGCGGCCCGTCCTCATCATCCTGCATCAGGAAACATCGAGCCCTGGCCGCGTGGGCAACGCCCTGCGCGCCCGCGGCTATCCGCTCGACATCCGCCGGCCGCGGTTCGGTGATCCGCTACCGGAGACGCTCGATGGGCATGCGGGTGCCGTTATTTTCGGCGGTCCGATGAGCGCGAACGATCCGGACGACTTCGTCCGCCGCGAGATCGACTGGATCGAGGTGCCGCTGCGGGAGCAGCGTCCGTTTCTCGGGATCTGCCTGGGCGCGCAGATGCTGGCGATCCAGCTCGGCGCCCCCGTTGCGCCGCATCCAGAGGGACGCGCCGAGATCGGCTATTATCCGATCCGCCCGACCCGGGCCGGGCGCAGGCTTTGCCCGCATTGGCCTGATCACGTCTATCACTGGCACCGCGAGGGCTTCGATCTGCCTGATGGCGCCGATCTGCTCGCCGAGGGCGGCGACTTTCCGGTGCAGGCCTATCAATACCAGAACGCCACCGGGCTGCAGTTCCACCCCGACGTGACCTACGCGATGATGTGCCGCTGGACCACCCGCGGTCATGCCCGGCTGGACACCCCCGGCGCCCGTCTGCGCCACCACCATTTCGAGGGTCGCGCCATGCATGATGCCGCCGAGCGGGCCTGGCTGGCACATTTTCTGGATGGCTGGCTGGCGCGCGAGCCGGTGGCGGCGATGGCCGAGGCGGCGGAGTAGGATCGGCGTCCTGGTCAGTCGATTGGCTTGGAATGTTCAGACTTCAGCCCGGCTTCGCCAAGAGGCTACGCCGGGCACCACGCTTCGCCTTTTCAGGCATTGCGTGGCTGCGCCACGCGTAGCCTGAAAGGCGAAGCGTGGTGGAGCCAGGCGGGATCGAACCGCCGACCTCGTCATTGCGAACGACGCGCTCTCCCAGCTGAGCTATGGCCCCGTAACACGACCGCTTTGATGTTGGGAACAGGCGGCCGGCAGATCGGGCGCCATTTACAGTCGGTGCCCTGGTCAAGTCAAGAACGGTCACATCGCCTGTTAGCCTTGACGGGCACCTTCCCTTGTTTGCGCGGGAGGGAACAGATATCTAACCGGGTGATATCTCGTTCCAGGAACCCCGGATGATACGCCTCTTAGACTTCGTTGACTGGCTTCTCGGCCTGTACGTGTTCATCCTGGTCGTTGCGGCAATCATGTCCTGGCTGGTCGCGTTCAGCGTCATCAACGTCCGGAACGACTTGGTCCGACAGGTGCTTTACACGCTTGATGCTCTGACAGAGCCCGCGCTCCGACAGATTCGGCGCTTCGTGCCTCCTGCCGGAGCGTTGGACCTTTCGTTTCTCGTTCTCTTCATCCTCATCCAGTTCATCCGGTTCGTGATCATCCCGGCGCTTCAGGGTCTGTTTGTCTAGCGCCTGCACGCACTGACGTAGACGCGCGGGATTCAAGGGTGCTGCTTGCGTCAACTCAGGTCTGCTGCTGATTCGGATCGAGGGTCCCTATCGATGGTCCCTTGGCGATGTTCGAAGGGCGGCGTCACCCTCGCATTGCGGGTGACCCCACGCGGCGGCCGGGACGCCGTCGATGGCGTCGAGACGCTGTCCGACGGCCGCGATGTGCTGAAGGTCCGGGTGCGCGCGATCGCCGATGGCGGCGAGGCGAATCGCGCCGTGACCGAGCTGCTGGCCAAGGCGATCGGCGTCACCAAGGCCTCGGTGCGAATCACCTCTGGCGCGACGTCACGGCTGAAACAGGTCGCCATCGACGGCGATCCATCGGCGCTCGATCAGGTCTTGCGCGACCTCACCGCAGCCCATAAGCCGACCCGGAAACAACGAGAATAGACGCAAGAAGCGCGAGCCGAGGCCTTTCGGCTTCGCAAGCGGCGATCTTCACCCTCCCCTGGAGGGGGAGGGTGGGAGCACGCGGCCAGCATCTTGCTCGATGAACAGCCTTTGAACCGAGGATAGAGCAAAATGACCGCGATCATCATCGACGGAAAGATCATTGCAGCCGACCTGCGCGCGCAGGTCGCCCGTGAGGTCGAGCGGGTCAAGCGCGACCATGGCCTGACACCAGGCCTTGCCGTGGTGCTGGTCGGCAACGATCCGGCCTCCGAGGTCTATGTCCGCAGCAAGCACACCCAGACCCAGGCTGCCGGCATGGCCTCGTTCGAGCACAAGCTGCCCGCCGACGTCTCGCAGGACGCGCTGCTGGCCTTGATCGGCAAGCTCAACCGCGATCCCGCCGTGCACGGCATCCTGGTGCAACTGCCGCTGCCGAAGGGGCTGGAGACCGAGGCCGTCATCAACGCCATCGATCCGGCCAAGGACGTCGACGGTCTGCATCCGCACAATGCCGGCCGTCTCGCCGGCGGCCGGCCGGCGCTGGCGCCGTGCACGCCGCTCGGCTGCATCATCCTCAGCAAGACCGTGCACGGCTCGCTCGAGGGCCTGAACGCGATCGTGATCGGCCGCTCCAACCTGGTCGGCCGTCCGCTGGTGCAGTTGCTGCTGAACGAGAACGCCACGGTGACGATCGCGCATTCGCGCTCGCGCGACCTGCCAGCGCTGACCGCGCGCGCCGATCTGGTCTACGCCGCCGTGGGCCGCCCGGAGATGGTGAAGCGCGACTGGATCAAGCCGGGCGCGACCGTGATCGACGTCGGCATCAACCGTATCCCAACGGCTGACGGCAAGACGAAGTTGGTCGGCGATGTCGCCTATGCGGAAGTGGCGGAGGTCGCCGGCGCGATCACGCCGGTGCCCGGCGGCGTCGGCCAGATGACGGTCGCGTGCCTCTTGGTCAATACGCTGCGCGCCGCCTGCGCCATTGCCGGGCTGCCGAGGCCGGCGGTGTAACCACCTGCGTCATTCCGGGTTCAGCCGCTGCGCGGCTGCCCCGGAATGACGTCAATCATTTCACTTCTTCGCGGCCTTGGCGCGCGCGATGCCTTCGGCGATCAGCTGGTGGGCGTCGTCGGCATTGCCCCAACGCAGCACCTTCACCCATTTGCCGGGCTCGAGATCCTTGTAGTGCTCGTAGAAGTGCTGGATCTGCTGCAGCGTAATGTCCGGCAGGTCGGAATAGGTGCGGACCTTGTCGTAGCGCTGGGTCAGCTTCGAGGACGGCACCGCGATGATCTTCTCATCGCCGCCAGCCTCGTCCTCCATCAGCAGCACGCCGACCGGGCGCACGCTCATGACCGCGCCGGGCACGATCGCGCGCGTGTTGGCCACCAGCACGTCGCAGGGATCGCCGTCGTTGGACAGCGTATGCGGGATGAAGCCGTAATTGCCGGGGTAGCGCATCGCCGTATAGAGGAAGCGGTCGACGAACAGCGTGCCGGCTTCCTTGTCGAGCTCGTACTTGATCGGCTCGCCGCCGACCGGCACTTCGATGACGACGTTGACCTCGCGCGGCGGATCTTTCCCGATCGGGATGGCGTCGATGCGCATGGATGCTCCGTAGAACTTGAACGTTTGGGAACTTGAACGTTGAGGGTCGGACGCTCGACAGGCGAGCGCTGGCATTCGCAGTCGCAAAAAAATCGCGGCTGCGCAACAGCTACCTCAGGCCAACACTTTCAGTTCAATTCGAGGGCGCGTTAACGCCTAACGCGCACAGAGCACAGCCGGTCCAGGCTCAGTTGGTCCAGGCAAAGGCGACCTTGTCGAGCGACTTCGGCCCGAAGCGCTCCGACGACCGCGCGACCATGCGGCCGCCCAATGCGCGGTAGAACTCGGTGGCGGGATCGTTGTCGGACAACGCCCACACCACCATGCTCTTCAGGCCGCTCTGCGCGAGGTCGCGCTTGGCGGACTGAAAGAGCCGGCGACCGAACCCCAGCCCCTGAAATTCCGGTCGCAGATAAAGCTCGTAGACTTCGCCGTCAAAATGCAGGCTGCGGGCGCGATTGCGGCCGTAATTCGCATAGCCTGCGACCTTGTCGTTGAACACCAGCACGCTGACGCGGCTGCCTTTGCGGATCGCGCTGTCCCACCATTGGGGGCCGCGCCGGTTGATCAGCTTCTCCAGCTCTGCGCCAGGGATGATCCCCTGGTAGGCGGAACGCCAGGCTTCATCATGGGCTGACGCCACCGCAGCCGCATCTGCAGCCTTGGCCGGACGGACTTCGATCAGGGTTGTGCTCATGACGAGATCAAAGCAAGTCGGCGGTCCGCCTTCAAGGTGCCACGTTAAAGATCGGTTAACCTGTGGACTTTCGGCATCACCGTGGCGGAAAGCTGTGCCGAAAAGGGACAATTTCGCAACATTGTCGGGCGCCGGCGGTGTCCTGTCACCGCCGATTCATACGTCGCAGGAAAAACTGCATCTGACCGGCCGCGGCGTGGGCTAGTGTGGCACAAGCTCAACATCTTCCCGTTCGGCTGAATGGTGCTGCTTCGCTGCGTCTCATGGTTGCTCGCACTGGTCGTCCTGTCGGCAGCCGGCGCAACGGCACAGTCGTTCGGTCCCGCGTCGCCCGAAGCCGAGCCGGCGCGCCGGCAGCAATGGCTGATACCGTCCATCAAGACCGTAATTCCCGCGCATGCGATCCTCTATCGGCCTGCCGGCCACGGGCCGTTTCCGCTGGCCGTGATCGCGCATGCCTCGACGCAGAATCCGCTGTGGCGGGCACAGCTGCCGCAGCCCACCTACACGGCGCTGGCGCGTCTCCTGGTGGGGCGGGGCTATGCCGTGCTGGTCCCAGAGCGGCTCGGGCACGGCCGCACGGGCGGTCCCTACGTCGAAGACCAGGGCGGCTGCGCCGACGCGGACTATGAGAAAGCAGGACGCGCGACCGCGGCGCAGATTTTGCGCGCGCTCGCGGACATGCGCGAGCAGCCGTTCGCCGCGAAGGGCGGCGCCGTCATCGTCGGCCATTCGGCCGGCGGCTGGGGCGCGCTGGCACTCGCCGATCAGCCGCCGCAGATCGTCTCAGCAATCGTCGTGTTCGCGCCCGGCCGTGGCGGGCATGCCGACGACGTGCCCGGGCGTGTCTGTGCAGAGGCGCGCCTGCTTGATACGGCCCGCGCATTCGGACGCGGCGCGCGCGTGCCGGTCACGTGGCTGGTTGCGGCCAATGACAGCTACTTTCCACCACCGCTTTCGCGTCGGCTTGCGGATGCCTTCACGTCGGCTGGAGGCCAGGCGGGCTTCAAGCTGTTGCCACCTTCCGGCGAGGAGGGGCATTGGATGATCGAGCACGACGACGGCGTGGCTCTGGCGGCGGATTTGCTGTCGAGGGCGCTGACAACGACACGTCGATCGACGCATCCGATGCCGCCGAACTAGCAGGACACGATGACGCTGTATTTCCTGGTCAAATATCTGCACGTGCTCGGCGCCATCGTCATTCTCGGCACCGGCACGGGGATCGCATTCTTCATGCTGATGGCGCATCTGAGTGGCGAGGCCGCGTTCATCGCTCGCACCGCCGGCGTGGTCGTGATCGCCGACATGCTCTTCACATTGTCCGCGGTGTTGCTGCAGCCGGTCACGGGCGGCACGCTGATGTGGCTGTCGTCGACCGCGGTGACTGACGGCTGGCTGCTCACCTCGCTCGCGCTCTACGCGGTCGCCGGGCTGTTCTGGGTGCCGGTGATCTTCATGCAGATCGAGCTGCGCGACCTGGCGCGCCTCGCGGACGTCGGCGCCGAGGAGCTGCCGCCGCGCTACTTCATCGTCTTCCGCCGCTGGTTCCTGTGCGGCATCCCCGGTTTCGGCGCGGTCATGGCCATTCTCTGGCTGATGATCGCAAAGCCGTTCTGACGAGACGCGCATGATCACGTCGACCAACCACCGCATCCTCGTGCTTGGCGCTTCCGGCCTGATCGGGCGCTTCATCACCGACGATCTGCGCCAGCGTGGCTTTGCGACGGTCGGTGTGGCGCGCGCGTTCTCGCCATCACAACGCGTGTCACCGTTCGACATCGAGCTGCCGATCATGGCGCTCGATGCGCCGGCTTTGGCGAGTCTGATCCGCGCCCACGAGATCGATGTCGTCGTCAACTGCCTCGGCGTGCTGCAGGATGGTCCTGGCAGCGACACTACGGCCGTGCATCGTGAGTTCGTCGCGCGCGTGCTCGCAGCGATCACAGCCTGCGGCCGTCGCGTGCGCTTCATTCACATCTCGATCCCCGGCACGGCCGATGAGGATCACACCGCCTTCGCCACCACCAAGCGCGACGCGGAGCGGCTGATTGCATCCTCAGGCGTCGCCCACGCCGTCCTGCGCCCGGGCTTCGTGATCGCACCGTCGGCCTATGGTGGCAGCGCGATGGTCCGCGCGCTCGCGGCGCTTCCGGTCGACCTGCCGGCGAAGGATGCGGCGACACCGTTCCAGCCGGTGGCGGTCGCGGACATCGCCGCGACGATCGCCTGGCTCGCGATGCGGCCGATCGATGACGAGACGACGCGCGCGGTGAGCTGGGACCTGATGCAGCCCGAGGCGATGACGCTTGGCGACGTCGTCGATGCGTTTCGGCGCAGTTTCGGCACAATGGATTGGCCACGCGTTGCCGTGCCCGCGCCGCTGATCAATCTCGGCGCTTTCGCCGGTGACCTCTGCAGCCGGCTCGGCTGGATGCCGCCGATGCGCACCACGGCGATCGCCGAGCTTCGCCGCGGGGTGCACGGCGATCCCGCACCGTGGATCGCTGCGACCGGCATCACACCCACGACGCTGGACCGCGCCGTCGGCGCACATGGCGCCACGATTCAGGACAAATGGTTCGCACGCCTGTTCCTGATCAAGGCGCTGATCATTGCCGGCTTGGTGTTGTTCTGGGTCGCGTCGGGGTCGATCGCACTGTTGGTCTCGTTCCCCGCGACCACGGCGATCCTGACCACGCGCGGCTGGCCCGACTGGTTCGCCGCCCCGTTTGCGGCGATCACCAGCATGATGGACATTTCGGTCGGCGTATTGATCGCGTTCCGCAGAACCGCAGCATTCGGGCTCGCCGCCGGCATCCTCGTCTCGCTCGGCTACATGCTCGGCTGCGCGATCCTCACGCCCGACCTCTGGCTCGAGCCGCTCGGCGCGCTGGTGAAGACGGGACCAGCGATCGTGCTGATGCTGGTCGCGCTGCTCATGATGGACAATCGATGATGACCCACTGGCCCGACGACGACGTGATCCTCTACGACGGCGTCTGCGTGTTCTGCTCCCGCTGGGTGCAGTTCGTGATCGCGCGCGACACCGCAAAGCGCTTCCGCTTCACGCCGATCCAGTCGCCTTACGGCACCCGGTTGGCGCAGGCCTTCGGCATCGATCCCCAGGAGCCCGACACCAATGCGGTGGTGCATGGCGGCAAGGCGCATCTGAAATCCGATGCTGCGCTGACCGTATTGTCGAACCTGCCGGGCTGGGGCTGGACGCGCGCGCTGCGCGCCATCCCGAAGCCGCTGCGCGATGCGGTCTACAGCCTGGTCGCGCGCAACCGCTACCGCATCTTCGGCAAATACGAATCCTGCTTCGTGCCCGATGCCGAGCTCCGGAGGCGGGTGCTGGAGTCGTGATCCGATCCGCGGGTGAGATGCGGGAGCGAGCCAGGAATTGATCGATTTGATCGAATGATATATACGATATAATCTGTTGGATCGATTGATAGCAGCATGAAATTCTCCTCTCCAGACCCTGTTTGGGAGAGTTTTCCATGGCTGCCCCGTCGCATGATCTGATCGCCGATGCGCCCGTTGCCATTCATCATCGACCTGCCCACGCGCCTGCGACGCCGGGGGCACCGACGCTGCTGCCCGGGCTCGCGCTGTCCGCGGCGCTCGCGGCCGGCGCCTTCGGGCTGCGCTTGGTGCCGGGCCTCGGCCTGTTCAGCCCGATGATCCTCGCGATCGTGGCAGGGATGGCACTGCATAACGTCATCGGCACGCCGGCGCGAGCCAAGCCCGGCGTCGCCTTCTCGATGCGCCGCGTGCTGCGGCTGGCGATCATCCTGCTCGGCCTGCAACTGACGGCCGCCCAGATCATCGAGGTCGGCGCGCGTGGTCTCGCCGTGATCGCGCTGAGCCTCACCGGCACCTTCGTGTTCACGGTGTGGATGGGACGGCTGCTCGGCATCGATCGCAAGCTGGCGGAGCTGATCGCCGCGGGCACCTCGATCTGCGGCGCATCGGCCGTGATCGCGACCAACACGGTCACGCGCGCCCATGACGAGGACGTCGCCTATGCGGTGGCCTGCGTCACGGTGTTCGGCTCGATCGCAATGTTCATCTATCCGCTGCTTCCGGCGCTGCTGCATCTCGACGCGCACGCCTTCGGCCTGTGGAGCGGCGCCTCCATTCACGAGATCGCCCAGGTGGTCGCGGCCGCGTTTCAGCAGGGCCAGCAGGCCGGCGAGTTCGGCACCATCGCCAAGCTGGCCCGCGTGATGCTGCTGGCACCGGTCGTGCTCACGCTCGGCCTGCTGGCAACGCGGCGCGCGCGCCATGGCGGCGAGACCCGGAGCAATGCGCAGCCGCCGCTGCCCTGGTTCGTATTCGGCTTCATTGCGCTGGTCGGCCTCAACAGCGTGATCAGCATACCCGCCGAGATGAAGACCGTGATCGTGACGGCGACCACGTTCCTGCTGTCGATGGCGCTGGCCGCGATGGGACTGGAAACGGATTTCGCCAAGCTCAAGGCCAAGGGCCTGCGGCCCCTGGCGCTGGGCCTGCTCGCCTTCCTGTTCATCGCAGGCTTCAGCCTGGCCCTGGTGAAGCTGACCACATAGGACGCACGTGACGCTCGAACAGCTCAGGATCTTCGTGGCGGTCGCGACCCGCGAGCACGTCACGCAGGCGGCCCGCGACCTCAATTTGACCCAGTCGGCGACATCCGCGGCTGTGGCCGCGCTCGAAGCCCGCTACGAGACCAAGCTGTTCGATCGCGTCGGACGCCGCATCGTGCTCACGGCGACCGGGAAGGCGTTTCTCGTCGAAGCAAAGGCGGTGCTGGCGCGCGCGGCCGCCGCCGAGACCGTGCTGAACGATCTCGCCGGCCTGAAACGGGGGCAGCTGGCGCTGGCGGCCAGCCAGACCATCGCGGGCTATTGGCTGCCGGCCTTCATTCACCGCTTCAATGCCGCGCATCCAGCGATCAAGCTGCAACTGTCGATCGGCAATACCGAGCAGGTTGCGACCCAGGTCCGCGAGGGCTCTGCCGATCTCGGCTTCGTCGAGGGCGATGTCGACGATCCCGTGCTCACGGCCCAGCCGGTCGCGGACGACGACATGGTGCTGGTCGGCCCGATCGATCATCCGCTGTGCCGCGGCAGGTCAGTGACAACCAGCGACCTGAGGACGGCGCGCTGGGTGTTGCGCGAGCGGGGCTCCGGCACGCGCGCCGCGCTCGAAACAGCGCTGGGCCGCTTCGGAATCACTCCGGCCGAGCTCGATGTGGTGTTCGACCTGCCGTCCAACGAGGCCGTGCGCGGCGCCGTCGAAGCCGGCGCCGGCGTCACGGTGCTGTCGCGCCTGGTGGCAATGCGCGCCGTCAAGGCGGGGCTGCTCGCCGTCGCCAACATCGAGCTGCCCAAGCGGCACTTCTACAGCCTGCGCCACAAAGAGCATCACCAGACGCAGGCCGCACGGGAGTTTCTGCGGATGGTGGGGGAGACGCATTGATTGGGGCAGGTCATCCCGAGCGCAGCGAACGCGATCCAGAAATCCCACCGCGGTGACAGTCTGGAGTGCCTCGTTGTGCTCGCAACGACGGTGGATGTGCTAGCGCCTGGCTACTGACGCCAGAGCTTCCCGCGCCGCGCGCTCGCCGCTGTCGCGCGCGCCATGGGCGGTCGAGAAGAAATCCACGGGCGTCGCCTCGCCGGCGAAGAACAGCCGATCATCAACCGGCGCGGCCAGCACGGCGCGCTTGTCGGCATGTCCGGGCAGTGCATGCGAATAGGCACCGCGCGCGAACGGGTCGGCGCCCCAGCGGGACTCGGCGAGCGGACGGAGGCTCTTGCGGATGTCGTTGCCGAGCAGGGCCACGATGTCGTCGATCGCCTGCGCCGCCAAGGCCCCCTCGCCCGCCACTTCGATCTCGCGAGCGAAGCTGCCGCCATAAAAACCTTCGATGCAGGGCTGGCCGAACGGGCGCAGCTGGAAGCTGCCGACCCGCGCGGTGTGGCTTCGGCCGCGCATGCCCGAATCCCTCGGCAGGTGCTCCCAGCCGTCGAGCGCCAGCGTCACCTTGTTGTCGAGACCGAGCGGCAGGCCAGCGGCGGCTTCGACCTTGCTCGGCAGGGCCGGCGAAAAGCGGAGCGCTTCGTCGACGATGAGACTGGTCGGCACGGTCACGATGACCTTGTCGGCCGTCACCGTGCCCCGCGAGGTCGTCAAGCGAATGCGCGTGTCGCCGTGATCGATCAGGGTCACGTTGCAGTTCAAGGCGATCGGCAGGTCCCCGCCATAGGCGGCGACCAGCGCGCCATAGCCGTGGCGAACGCGCCAGTTCAGCTCGGTGTCCTCATAGGCTTCGAAGTCGAGCAGCGACATCTGGTCGAGCTCGCAGCCGTTGAGATAGGTGCAGATCGCATCGATCATGCCGTTCCAGCGATTGCCAGGCTCCAGGCAGACGCTCGCCGGGGCATCTCGGCCACTCTTGGCGGCCTCTGCGGTGCGCGTAAAGAACGCCTCCAGCGCCCGCAAGAACTCCTCGCGCTCGTCGCGCGGAAATGCCGCGTCATAGGCCTGGTCGCGCCAGGGCGGCCGGCTGGTGTCGATAGTGAAAGCACGCTGCTCGGCGATGCCGACGAAGGAGTTGCGATCAGCCGAATGCAGCCAGCCGCAGCCGAGATCGAAGGTGACGTCAGGCGAAGCCATGATGGTGTGAGCACGGCCGCCGATGCGGTCGCGGGCCTCCAGGACGATGAACGAGACGCCCTTGTCCTGCAGCGCATGTGCGGCGCCGAGGCCCGCGGCACCCGCGCCGAT
Source organism: Bradyrhizobium sp. SZCCHNPS1003 (assembly GCF_032381555.1). NCBI lineage: Bacteria > Pseudomonadati > Pseudomonadota > Alphaproteobacteria > Hyphomicrobiales > Nitrobacteraceae > Bradyrhizobium > Bradyrhizobium sp. SZCCHNPS1003. The sequence continues at coordinate 33,468 of NZ_JAUHIU010000024.1, read as the reverse complement.
GATGGCGATGTCGATGGAGGATGGGAAAGACATTGGCTCATCCAACTCCGTCGTCATGCCCGGCCTTGTGCCGGGCATCCACGTCGTCCACGCAAGCCCCAAAACGTGGATGGCCGGGACAAGCCCGGCCATGACGCATTTGAGGATGGAGGGCGGAAATTACGCCACCGCCTCCTTCTGTTTCTCGGCGCGCTTGCGCTCGTTCGGATCGAGATGCTTCTTGCGCAGGCGGATCGACTTCGGCGTAACCTCGACCAGCTCGTCGTCCTCGATATAGGCCAGCGCCTTCTCCAGCGTCATTCGGATCGGCGGCGTCAAACGGACCGCCTCGTCCTTCGACGTGGTGCGGATGTTGGTGAGCTGCTTGCCCTTCAGCACGTTGATCTCGAGATCGTTGTCGCGGGTGTGCTCGCCGACGATCATGCCGCGATAGACCTTCCAGCCCGGCTCGATCATCATCGGGCCGCGGTCCTCCAGCTTGAACATCGCGTAGGCCACCGCCTCGCCCTGGTCGTTGGAGATCAGGACGCCGTTGCGGCGGCCGGCGATCTCGCCCTTGAACGGGGCATAACCGTGGAACAGGCGGTTCATGATCGCGGTACCGCGGGTGTCCGTCAGCAGCTCGCCCTGATAGCCGATCAGGCCGCGGGTCGGCGCGTAGAACACCAGCCGCAGGCGGTTGCCGCCGGACGGGCGCATCTCGATCATCTCGGACTTGCGCTCGCTCATCTTCTGCACGACGACGCCGGAATGCTCCTCGTCGACGTCGATCACGACCTCCTCGATCGGCTCCAGCCACGCGCCGGTGGCCTCGTCCTTCTGCAGCACCACGCGCGGACGCGACACCGACAGCTCGAAGCCTTCGCGGCGCATGGTCTCGATCAGGATCGCGAGCTGCAATTCGCCGCGGCCCGACACTTCCATGGCGTCCTTGTCGGCGGATTCGACGACGCGCAGCGCGACATTGCCCTCGGCCTCGCGCAGCAGGCGGTCGCGGATCATGCGGCTCGTGACCTTGTCGCCTTCGGTGCCCGCCAGCGGCGAGTTGTTGACGATGAAGGACATCGACACGGTTGGCGGGTCGATCGGCTGCGCCGGGAGCGGCGTCTCGACCGAGGGATCGCAGAACGTGTCGGCGACGGTGCCCTTGGTCAGGCCTGCGATGGCGACGATGTCACCGGCCTCGGCTTCGTCGAGCGGCACGCGCTCGATGCCGCGGAACGCGAGAATTTTGGAAATACGGCCCTGCTCGACGACCTTGCCCTCGGCGTTCAGCACCTTCACGGCCTGGTTGGGCTTGATGCTGCCCGAGGTGATGCGGCCAGTGATGATGCGACCCAGGAAGTTGTTGGCCTCCAAGATGGTGCCGATCATGCGGAACGGCCCCTCTTCGACCGACGGCGCCGGCACATGGCGCAGCACCAGGTCGAACAGCGGCTGCATCCCGGCGTCCTTCGGACCTTCCGGGCTCTCGGCCATCCAACCCTGCTTGGCCGACCCGTACAGGATCGGGAAGTCGAGCTGCTCCTCGGACGCGTCGAGTGCGGCGAACAAGTCGAACACCTCGTTGATGACCTCGGTCGGACGGGCGTCGGGACGGTCGACCTTGTTGATGACGACGATCGGCTTGAGGCCGACCTTGAGCGCCTTGGAGACCACGAACTTGGTCTGCGGCAGCGGGCCCTCGGCGGCGTCGACCAGCACCAGGGCGCCGTCCACCATGTTCAGGATGCGCTCGACCTCGCCGCCGAAATCGGCGTGGCCGGGAGTGTCGACGATGTTGATGCGGGTGTCCTTCCACTGCACCGAGGCGGCCTTGGCCAGGATGGTGATGCCGCGCTCGCGCTCCAGGTCGTTCGAGTCCATGGCGCGCTCGGCAACCTTCTGGTTCTCGCGGAAGGTACCCGACTGCTGCAGGAGACGGTCAACCAGGGTGGTCTTGCCGTGGTCGACGTGGGCGATGATGGCGATGTTGCGAAGATTCATGGTCGGTGTCTTCTAAGCTTTCTCAAGAGCCCGTGCTCTGTCCCCGGCGGGGCGCGCGCTTTGTTATAGTCGAATCAAGCTGTTAGCTTTACGACGCGCGCTCGCGAAACTCGTTCGGCGGCAGGGGCCGGCAGCCCCAAATAGGAAGCCCGGCCAATCGACCGGGCAGACCTCACGCGTTGCGGCGCAATATAGGCAGAAAATGCCAAAAAACAATGACTGCTTTCAGGAACGAGGAGCGGTTTCCGAGCGGCTGGCTAACGCCTCCGCGACCGCACGCTTCCGGGCGGCGCGGTAGAAGACGAGACCAACCACTCCGACCGGCAATCCCACGAGGACCAGCGCCGACAGCCGTCGGCTGCGCCCATGCGGCGGAAAGTAAAAAACGCCTGCGGGCTCAGCCCGTCGCGGCCTGCTCGGTCGGATAGACGCCGCGCAGGACCTCCTCGAAATGGGTCTTCACGGCCTCGTTGCACAGGCAGGAACGGCGCTTCAGCGCGTCGAAGTCGCGCACCATGAAGGCGCCGCGGCGGGTTTCGAGAATGCCCTCGGCTCGGAAGGTCTGGACGACCCGGCTGACATAGCTGCGGCCCACGCCGAGCAGCGTCGCCAGCTGCTCATGCGTCAGCGGCACGATCGGCTCGCCGTCGGTGCGGTCCATCGCGGCCACGATCCACTTCGCCGTCCGCTGCTCGATCGAATGAATCGCGTTGCAGGCGGTCGACTGGAACATCTGCGCCAGCATGCAATCGGCGTAGCGCGCGAACACGTTGCGGAGCGTCTTGGATTGCAGCTTGGCGGCCGCCAGGCGGGACAGCGGCAGCCGTGCAAACGGGCCGCCGAACTTGACGACGATCCGCGTATAGGCCGGCAGGAAGCCCTCGCTGACGATGCCGCCGACGGCGCCCTCGCGGCCGACCAGGATGGTCTCGACGTCGCGGCCGTCCTCATTGGGGACGAGATAGGACGTGAGCGCCGGCCCACAGGGAAAATGCACGATCTGCACGTCGTCCCCGGGACTGTAGAGCAGATCGTTCGGCATTGCCTCGTCCTCCACCAGATACGGCGAGATCAGCGCGTAGTCGGCCGGACTCAGCCGCAGCAGCAGATTGTTGTGGGGCCGCTCCCGGTTCAGCGTGGTCACACCCTGGCTCAGCATCGTCATCCCCCGCGCAACGCATGTGCGTGATTCGTGCTCCTTGTGTTCACAAGTGCACCGACACAGGAACTCTGATATGCTGCCTTGGTTCCAGGAACCCGCCAGCGCACTCAAGAGGAGACGCCGGCTGCGGCGCCCATCCCTCATCCTGGAACCCGCAGATCCCATGACCAGCTCGCAATCAGGCGTGCCCGAGCTTTATCAACATGTGCTGGTCGTCGAAGACGACCCTATCATTGCGCTCGGATTGGAAGACACGATCACCGACCTCGGCGTTCCCGACATCAGGATCGCAGCCGACGTCGCGACCGCACTCGCCATGATCGCGGAGCGCGCCCCGCAATTCGCATTGCTCGATGTCGGCCTGGTCCGCGAAAAGAGCTTTGCGATTGCCGAGCGGCTAACGGCGCTCGGCATTCCCTTCGCCTTCTCCACCGGCTATGGCGCCGACCGCGTGCCGGCCGCGTTCGCCGACCGGCCACGGCTGCCGAAGCCTTGCCCGACCGACGCGCTGGAGGCGGTGCTGCGGCGACGCGACTAGTTGCCGTCGCAGCACGCGATCGTCTTGCCGCCGGACAACGAGACCTCAGCCCAGCTTCGGATCGAGCGTGGTCGACCACAGCGCGACGTCGGCGCGATCCCGCAGGGTCACGGTCATCTGGCCCGTGGCGCCTTCGATCTTGACGTGGCCGAAGAACTGCATGCCGGCCGACGGCGGCAGATTCTGCTTGTCGAGGCCGGGCGCCTTGATGAACCGCACCTCGGGGCCGAAGGTGTTGTCGAGCTCGTTCGGACCGAACGTGCCGGCATGCAGCGGACCGGAGACGAACTCCCAGAATGGCTCGAAGTCCTGAAACTGCGCCTTGTTCGGATCGTAATAATGCGCGGCCGCGTAGTGCACGTCCGCCGTCAGCCACACCGTGTTCTGGATCGGCGCCGTCTTGATGAAGCGCAGGATCTCGGCAATCTCGAGCTCGCGGCCGCGCGCCGGGCCGTCACCCTGGGCGATGGCTTCCGAGCCCTTCTTGTTGGCTGCGTCGTCATAGACGATGATGCTGAGCGGCATGTCGGAGGCGATCACCTTCCAGGTCGCGCGCGAATTGAGCAGCGCCTGCTTCAGCCAGCGCATCTGCTCCGGCCCGATGAAGTAGGACGCCGGACCATATTTGTCCTCGAGATTGGGACCGTTGGCGCCGCGGTAGCTGCGCTCGTCGAGCACGAACACGTCGAGATGAGGGCCGTAATTGATCGTGCGATAGACGCGCCCCGGCTCGATGATGCTCTCGCGCATGGGATACATCTCGTGGAAGGCGCGCGCCGCGCGGGCCGCGAGCAGCTGGATGTTGCGCTCCTTGTAGCTGGCCGGCAGCTCCTTGGAGGCCGACCAGTTGTTGGTGACCTCATGATCGTCCCACTGCACGAAGATCGGCACCTCGGCATTGAAGGCGCGGACGTTCTCGTCGAGGAAATTGTATTTGTGAGCGGCACGGAACTCGTCGAGCGTCTCGGCGACCTTCGCCTTCTCTTCCACGGTGAGATTCTTCCACACCTTGTTGTCCGGCAGCTTCACCTCGGACTTGATCGGACCGTCGGCGTAGATGGTGTCGCCGGAGTGCAGGAAGAAGTCCGGGCGGTGCTTCTTCATCGTCGAGAAGGTGAACATGCCGCCATCGTCGGGGTTGATGCCCCAGCCCTGCCCCGCCACGTCGCCGCCCCAGACGAACGAGACGTCGCGCCTGTTGCCGGGCGCGGTGCGGAAGCGGCCAAGCGCGGCCTCGCTTTCGACCGCGACATGCGAAAGGTCGCGGAACTTGACGCGGTAGAAGATGTCCTGGCCGCTGGGCAGACCGTCGATCAGCATCTTGGCCGTGAAGTCGCTTTCCGGAAGTGCGGCGACCGGAGGCAGCGTACGCGCGTCCTTGAACGACTCGGTGGTCGCCACCTCGACCAGCATCTGCGACGGCCGGTCGGCACGCGCCCAGACCACGCCGCCATCCATGCCAACGTCGCCGGACTGCACGCCATGCGTGATCTGCGGCCGGTCGGCGGCGCGGCTCAGATAGGGCATCGCCAGCGTCGTGACGCCGGCTGCGGCGGCTGTCGACAGGAAGCGGCGGCGGGACAGGGCTGTGCGCGGTCGAGGAATGCGAAGCGTCATGCGGATCTCCTGGTCGGATCGCGCGCGGGAGCAGGCGCGAGCCACGGCCCGGCAGACCTAGAAAAGATTGATGACGCTGGAATTACACGCGGCGTCTTGGGCAGTGCGCGACACCGCCGCAAGGGGAGCGTGGCAGACCTCAGGTGCCGGCGGCACGCAACTGCGCGCCGGTTCGCTGCAGATTGGCGGGCATGCTCATCAGGATGAGCTTGCGATCGGCGACCGCGTTGTGGAACTGCTCGAGCGCGATGTTGAACGCGGTCAACGCCGCGTGCTCGATCGCGCCGTCCTCGAAGCAGGTCAGCGTGTTGCGCAAGATCTCGTCGGCCTCGGCCTGGAGCTGATCGAGCTCCTCGGTCGAATCGCACTTGCGCGCGATCGTGATCATCTCCAGCAGACGATCGCGCAGCGAGGTGTTGATGGTGCGTTCGTCGCGCTTGAGATAGCCGGCGAACCACGCGCCGGCCGAGCCCATCGCCGAAAGCGCCATCAGGCTCCACCAGATGTAGTCGCTGTAGCGGTCGAGGAAGGTCTTCTCCTCGCCGTCGACGAAGGCCGCCGCGCCGGGATGGACGGGGATCGCGGCGTCCTTGTCGGTGTCCGGCGTCTCGATCTTGGCGGCAAGCGGAAATTCCGACATCAGCTGCTGGCGCACCGAGAACAGCTGATGCGTGAACGTCGAGACCGCCGATTCGGCGAGGCCCTTGCGTGCCACGATGTGGTGATTGAAGCTGATCGTCTTCACTTCATCTTCAGGGCGATCGGGCGCCCCGCCGAACGCGCCGGCCGGAATCTCGGTGGCCTCGTATTCGGGATGGTTCTGTGCGATGGCTCCGGCGGAATCGATGGCCAGGAAGGTGGGGGGGCCGCCCTCCTTGGTGGCGGCGGCGATCGCATCCGCCGTGATCTTGCTGTTGATGGGACCGGCCGCCAGATAGACATCGGCCCTCTGGCTTCGGACCGCTTCGGCGGCCTCGGTGATCGGGAATTGGACGATCTCGACCTTGCCGGGGTCGACACCATATTGGCGCAGAATGACCTTCAGCAGGTTCGCGTTCGCCGGCGTCCGGCCGATGATGCCGACTTTGTGGCCCGCGAGCTGCGAGATCTTCGTGATCTTGGCGCCACCCTTGCGGCTCTTGCCCTTGCCGGACGAGGGCACCCAGAGGACGACGACGTTCTTGCGCAGCGTCGCTACCGCCTGTGCGTTCTTTGGGACCTCCAGGTCGCCCCGCACGATCGCAAGATCCACCTTGGCGGCGGCCAGCGCCTGCGCGCTCTCGGCGGCGCCCTCGGTCGGAACCGGCCGCAGCCTGACGGAGGCGTGCGACTGGGAAAAGGCCTGGGTCAAGGCCTGGACGACCTTCAGGTCGTCGCTGTTGGGCGGACCGACCGCGATCTTGAGCACCACGGGACGCATCGCAAAATAGTAGGCACCCGTCAAAGCGCCGACGACCGCGAGGATCCCGGCGATGACGATGAACACGGCAGGGCGCATCCGTGAGCGCTGCGCTGGCGTGGTCTGAGTATCTACCAGATTCCCGTCCTCCGGTGGTCCCAGGCCCGGGCGATGCCACAGGCGGCTTCGTCTGGCCACGTCGTCCTTCGATAGAGCTGAACTGTAGCAAATTTCTTGTCCGCCCGGGGTGACATCTGCGTCATGGTTACCATCGCACCAGTTACCGCAGGATCGGGACAGTTCCGAGCCCCTCCCGGCATGGCGCCTGTGACAAGGCTCTGATCGGGATGCGTTTTCGGCTAGTCTTGGCAACCGGACACCGGCGCGATCCAGCCGGAGGTAGCCCCGCAATCGCCCGGACGCTGCCACGTGTCCGGTCGATTGCACCACAAGAGGAGATCGAGATGCCGCAACGATTGTCGGCGGAGGCACGCGCCACCGCCCTGCGGGAGCTTCCCGACTGGTCCGAGCTGGAGGGCCGTGAGGCCATCGCCCGCACCTTCACGTTCAAGAACTTCAACGAAGCGTTCGGCTTCATGACCCGGGTCGCGCTGGTCGCCGAGAAGCACGACCATCATCCCGAGTGGCGCAACGTCTACCGCACCGTCGAGGTGGTCCTCACGACCCATGACGCAGGCGGCGTGACCATGCGCGACATCGAGCTCGCCAAGGCGATGAATGCGATCGCCGCGACGATGCGCGGCTGAGGCCTTGGCGACGACGGCACGCGCCTTGCGGCCGGCGTCGCCATCACCACATCCGAGGGCGAGGACCGCGCCTCCAGCGCCGTCTGGAACCGGAGATCGGACATCATGTCGGATGCGACCGACTACAACGTTGGCTTCGAGCCCGCGGAGCGGCTGGCCCGGGATCGCGAGACCCTTCGCCGCCGTTTCTGGATCAAGTTCAAGAAGGTTGTCGCGCGGTTGCCGTTCGCCGAGGAGCTGCTTGCGGCGTATTACTGCGCCTTCGACAAGGAGACACCGCGGCACGTCCAGGTCGCCCTGCTCGGCGCCATCGCCTACTTCGTCGTGCCGTTCGACTTCATGCCTGACGTGTTGCCCATCCTCGGCTTCACCGACGACGCGGCGGTGCTCGCCACCGCCATCCGCATGGTCGCCTCGAACATCACGCCCGACCATCATGCCGCGGCCCGCGCCGTACTCGCGCGGCTGGCGGCAGACAAGAACGCTGACGTCGCGAAGGACGGCGAGAATATCGGCTGACGGCGGCTCGGGCCGGCAAGCCGGGTTCCCGCAGTCAGCGCCTCGGAAGGCCACAACGGCAAACAACAGCAAAAAGCCCCGCGTCCGCGGGGCTTTTCTCCTGATGGGACCTCGTCGAACGCTACGAGCTCAGCGCTGGCCGCGCGCCTGGGCGCGGGCGCTGCCGGTCTTCTCGGCCTCCCAGGCCTGGTACTGCTTGAACAGCGCCTCGCGGTCGGCCTCGCTCGGCATCGCCCTGCCGGCGCTGCTCTGCTTCAGGAAGTCATCGAAGCGGTCGCGCTGTGCGCCTTCCATGGCATGGCTCTCCAGCCATTTGCTCGCGGACGGCAGCCGCTGCCAGCCGGCCAGCGGAGCCGACAGCGAGACCTCCTTCCACTTCGGATGGAACGGCGGATTCTGGAATGCCGGGAATTTGGTGAAGAAGGCATCGACGAAGGTCGCGAGCTTGCGATAGCGGTCGGTATTCGGCGCCCAATTATAGGCGGCGAGCACGGCCGGCACCGCGATCGTGTCGACCTTCTCGCCCTCGGCGATCAGGTTCGGATAGTCCTTCGCGGTCAAGGTCGCCGGCAGGTAGTCGGTCTGCAGCGGTCGATCGTAATCGACGTTGACGAGATGGAAGCGGCCGTCGTTGACGAAGGTGCTGACCGACTTGTAGGGCTTGCCGCCGACCACGATGACCGCATCGAGCTCGCCGCGCTTCAGCTTCTCCATCGCGATGCGCTGCTCGATATAGGCGAAGTTGGCGCGCAGGCCCAACCGCTCGAACACCGTCAGCGCCGTGACGAAGGTGCCGCCATTCGGCAGGTCGACGCTGACCCGGCGGCCTTCGAGGTCACGCAGCGTGCGCACCGCGCGTGGCGCGATGACCTGCATCTCCTCGTTGTAGAGCTTGGTGACGTAGGTGAACTGCCGCTTGATGTCCTTGGCGAAGCCCTTGCGCTCGAGATAGTCGAGCGTGTCGGCTCGGACGATGCCGAGATCGACACCCTGCAGGAACAGGATGTCGGCCACGCTCTGCACCGAGCCGCGGCCGACGATCGGCAAGACGCGCAGATTGTTGCCGTCATCGAGCAGCGAGGCCAGATCGGCGCCGAACTGCACATAGGTGCCGCCGATGGTGCCGGTGATGAGCGTCACCGTGTTGGCGTTCAGCGCCTGCTTGGTCTGCACCGAGCCGAACTGGAAGATCGCCTTGAGGCTGTCGCTCACCTTGGCGGGGTCGAACTCGCCTTCCTCGGCGTGGGCAGCAAAGCCGCACGCTATCATCATCATTGCGGCTACGGCCGCTCCAACAACACGTCGCATCTGTCCCCCTCGATGTAAGGTTGGCACATGTTTACGAGCCGGAACGCGGGCAGCACCAAGTCTCGCCTGGCGTCGCCCATGAACGGACTCGAAAATCACGCGTGAAACAAAAAAATGAAACGGGGCGGCATCGCTGCCGTCACGAGCGTTCAGTTCTGCAACTGATCGAGCCTGCGCTGCGCTTCGGTCGAGCCGAGCTGGGCGGCGCGGCGGTACCAGTTGCGCGCCGCAGCCGGATCGGCATTGATGTTGCGGATGTCCTTCGTTCCCAGCACGTGCGGATCGTAGGTCTGCGCAAGCATCAGCGCCGCGGCCGGTTCTTGCGCCTCGGCGGCGCGCTCCAGCAGCAGTCGCGCCGGCGGGATGTCGCCCGCGGCCAGCAGGCTCTTGGCGCGTTTCATGATGCCCGCGAGCTCGTCGGGATCGAGCCGGCGGACCTGCGCGGGCGGCGGAGCAGCGGTCACGGCGCCGAGGCCGGGTGCGACGATTGCCGATCCCGCGCCAGGCGAATTGATCGAGGATGGCTCCATCGCGCTCGGGGCCGGCGCGGCCGGTGCCGTGGCGAAGCTCGGTGGTGCTGCAACCGGCGCGGGCTGCGTCGCGCTACGATTCTGCAGCGCTGTCTGGTAGGCATTGGCGATGTCGTCACGCGTCGGGGCCACGGCTGCCGTCTGCACCGGCGCCGCCGCAGCCGGCGGCTCGGGCGGCAGTCGCGCCGGCTCGTTCAGCTGCATGTCGCGCGCGGTGAGCTGCGTGTTGGTGGCCTGCGGCGGGGCCGTCGGATCCGGCGTGGCGCCGATGATGGAAGCCTTGGCACTGGCGATCAGGTCGCGCGTCGCATCCGAGGTGACAAGCGCGAAGAGCACCGCGACGCCGGCCGCAGCCACCACGGCGAGAAGAATCCGGGACGAGACCGACACGCGGCGGGTCCGCACCGGCCACTGGTCCTCGAAATGCGTGCTGTCGATCTGATTGCCGCTCTCATACTCAGAGAGGAACATCGGCATCGATTCGTCGTTTGGATAGTTGTCCTGGGTCGACCGGCCGAAACGATAGTTCGGTGGGCGCTCCTGAGGGAGTTCATCGGGGAAAGGCCTGAAGTCAGGCTCCGAAGGAGTTCTGTTGTTGAAACGCCCGCGCGTCGTCCGCTCAGCCATGGCCTTCATCCCCATCTCAACTTCACGCAACATACTTTTGGTCCCAAGCCCGTCAGAAGCTCGAGACACGTCACGATTGCCAGAGGCACCCCACTGCCGACAACTAATTGACTAATTGAATCCGACTAAAAGTGGACGAGAGCCGGCATGATTCTGGAAATATTTTGATCTGATTGTGGCAACGCGAGTGCGACATCGCACCGCACCAAATCCAGAAACGTCGAAATAACAACAGCCAAGCCCTACAATTTACCATGCCACAATGTGGCTCAGTTGCGTTAACCAAGAAACGCTCGTTTTCGGATTTTCTGCTTCCGGTTGCGAATCCGTGACGCCGGCGCGGCAACCCGCAGAACAAATTTGCGGCGCCTCGCAGCGCGAGGACGTCACAGCGACCTCGGGCCGGCTCGAGCAATCCGTCCGCGGAGCAGGCAGGGCTCTGCTCGGTTTGGTTGCGCGGATCAGGGCGAGGCTACCCCGGGGATACGCCCCCCCCGGGCGCCTTCATCGCACGTCGTCAGGGGTGCAGGATCACCTTGCCCATCGCCTGGCGGCCGGCGAGCACCTTCAAGGCATCGGCGGTCTGCGCCAGCGGGAAGGTGCGGTCGACATGCGACGACAGCTTGCCCTCTGCGGTCCACCGCACGAGCTTTTCAAGGTTGGCGCGGTTCTTGGCGGGGTTGAGTCGGGTCCAGGCGCCCCAGAACACGCCGCGGATATCACAGCCCTTCAGCAGCGCGAGGTTCAGCGGCATTTTCGGGATGTCGCCGGCGGCGAAGCCGATCACCAGGAAGCGGCCCTCCCAGGCGATGGAACGCAGCGCCGCCTCGGCGTAGGCACCACCGACGGGATCGAAGATGATGTCGGCGCCCTTGCCGTCGGTGAGCCGCCGCAGCCCCTCCTTGAGATCCTCCTTGGCGTAGTTCAGCGTCAGCGTCGCGCCGTGCTGCCTGGCGAATTCGAGCTTCTCGTCCGAAGAGGCACAGGCGATGACCTTCAACCCCATCAGCTTGCCCAGCTCGCACGCCGCAAGGCCGGTGCCGCCGGCCGCGCCGAGCACGGCCAAGGTCTCGCCCGGCTTCGGACTGGCGCGATCCTCCAGCGCATGCAGCGCAGTCCCGTAGATGATGATGATGCCGGCGGCGCGGTCGAAATCGAGATTGTCCGGAATCTTGACGATCGACGCTGCTGGCAGCGCGATCTTCTCGCGCGCGCCGTTATGGCCGCAGGAGGCGACGACGCGGTCGCCGACCTTCAGGTCGGTGACGCCATCGCCAACGCTTTCGATGATGCCCGCGACCTCCGCACCCGGCGAGAACGGGAACGGCGGCTTGATCTGGTACTTGCCCTGGATCATCAGGATGTCGAAGAAGTTCAGCGCCGCCGCCTTGATCGCAATCACAGCCTCGCCGGGACCGGCCACCGGATCGGGCACCTCGGTGAGGACGAGATCGTCGGGCTGGCAGAATTGCGAGCAGAGAATGGCTTTCATTGGCGCTCCTTGGTCGTTGGTGCCGGATCGAGGTCCGGCTTTGGGAACGTCATGCCGGATTTGCCGCCGCGCCACAATCATCATGAGGCCGCGGCATGTGCGCGGCGCCGGCTCGAGGACGCGGAGCGCCGGACAATCCAGGTCTGCGGCCTTTGCAAGCGAAGCGTTTAGCCGCTATCCATCGCGACCAAGGATCAGCGATTCCGAGCCATTTTCCAGTCACAATATTGGTGGAACGAAGTCGCGGGGGAACTCAACGTATCATGTTGTTCGGGCGATTGTTGACAACGCTGGTCGGCAGCGTGCTGCTGTTCGGAGCACCGAGCCTCGCTGCAGCACAGAGCGCTGCGCCGAGGGCCGCCGCTCCGCAATCGAAGGCGGCACCGAAATCGGAACCGAAGCCAGCCGTCCCGAATATCGGCGGGGCGGAACCGACGCTGATCGGACAGTTCGGCGGCTGGGGCGCCTATACCGCGATGCCCGGCGGCAAGAAGGTTTGCTTCGCGCTGGCCAAGCCGACATCTTCCAAGACCAATCCGCCCAACCGTCCGCGCGATCCTGCCTATGCCTTCGTGTCGACTCGGCCCTCCGAGAAGGTCTTCAACGAGGTCTCGATCATGATCGGCTATGCGCTGAAGCCCGGATCCGACGCCGCGGTGGAGGTCGGCGGCGCCTCCTATGCCATGTATACCCAGGGCGACGGGCTCTGGATCAAGAACGCCGCCGAGGAAGAGCGGATGGTCGATGCCATGCGCAAGGCGCCCGAGGCGGTGGTCAAGGGCGTCTCGGTCAAGGGCACGGAAACCACCGACGTGTTCTCACTGAAGGGCCTGGCCCAGGCGCTCGACCGCATCGCGCAGGATTGCCGCCGGTAGACGGCAGCCGCCGATACCGCTCGCCGGGCGGGTCGCATTTGCCGGCCGGATCGTTATATATGCCCGCTGAAAGCCTTCGGCCGCCGCGGCCGGGCAGCACTTTGGGCCCATCGACATGGCAACGACTGCCGGGCTGCGCGATTCCTCCGCGCCCCTCGAAAAGACTCCGCTCGAAACCTACGTCCCGCCGGCGAAGCCTTCGCTGATCGGCCTGTCGCGTGCGGAGCTGGCGGCCAGGCTCGGCGACATCGGCGTGCCCGAGCGCCAGCAGAAGATGCGGGTGCAGCAACTATGGCACTGGATCTATTTCCGCGGCGCCAAGTCGTTCGACGAGATGACATCCGTGTCGAAGGACACGCGCACCGCGCTTTCCGAACGTTTCACGGTCGACCGTCCCGAGGTCGTGGCCGAACAGATTTCCAACGATGGCACCCGCAAATGGCTGCTGCGGCTGCCGAGCGGCGACGATCTGCAGAAGGCCCACGAGGTCGAGTGCGTCTACATCCCCGAGACCGATCGCGGCACCTTGTGCGTCTCGTCGCAGGTCGGCTGCACGCTGAACTGCGCGTTCTGCCATACCGGTACGCAGCGGCTGGTCCGCAACCTCACCGCGGGCGAGATCGTGGGCCAGGTCATGGTGGCGCGCGACCGGTTGAACGACTGGGCCGACCGCGAGACCCCGCTCGGCAACCGGCTGATCACCAACATCGTCATGATGGGGATGGGCGAGCCGCTGTACAATTTCGATGCGGTGCGCGACGCGCTGCTGATCGTCTCGGACAACGAGGGCATCGGCATCTCCCGCCGCCGGATCACGCTGTCGACCTCGGGCGTGGTGCCGAACATCAAGCGCGCCGGCGAGGAGATCGGCGTGATGCTGGCGATCTCGCTGCACGCCGTGCGCGACGAGCTGCGCAACGAACTGGTGCCGCTGAATCGCAAATATCCGATCCAAGAGCTGCTGCAGGCCTGCCGCGACTACCCGGGCGCCTCCAACGCGCGGCGCATCACCTTCGAATATGTGATGCTCAAGGGCGTCAACGATTCGCTCGATGACGCCAGGCTGCTGGTCAAGCTGCTCAAGGGCATCCCGGCCAAGATCAATTTGATCCCGTTCAATCCCTGGCCCGGCTCGGCCTATGAGTGCTCGGACTGGGAGCAGATCGAGAAGTTCTCCGAATACGTCTTCAACGCCGGCTACTCCTCGCCGGTGCGCACGCCGCGCGGCCGCGACATCCTCGCCGCCTGCGGCCAGTTGAAGTCGGAGACGGAGAAGCTGTCCGCGCGGGAGCGTCAGGCACTGCGCGCGATGGCGATGACGGATTGATGATTGATCGCGCCTGCATCTCCGAACAAGATCGTCATGCCCGGGCTTGACCCGGGCACCCATCAATTCATCGACTGAATGATAGATGGCCGGCTCAAGCCGGGCCATGACGAGCGAAGAAAGCGGGGCCTCGCTTGGGTAACACGGGTCTAAAGCCATGGCGCTGATTGGCCGTCTCTTCGTGATCGCTTTCGCCTTTCTCGGCGCGTGCTTCCTCGCGGGGCTGATCGTCGTGACCGCGATCCTGTTTCCGGAGTTCGCCGATCTCGGCAACGGCCCGATCGATCAGGGCGCGTTCGAGGTCATCATCGGCTTCGGCTTCATCTTCGTGTCGGGCTTCGCGCTGATCCCGGCGCTGCTGATCTCACTGATCACCGAGGCGTTCTCGATCCGCAGCGTGGTTGCTTATGCGATCGGCGGCGGGGTGGTCGGCGCAGCCTGCTATCTCGGTCTCGTCCCGTTCGATCCCGAGACCTTCCGCTTCGAAGGCATCGTGCGCCGCCATCTCGAGATCCTGACCGGCGCCGGCATCGTCGGCGGACTGGTCTATTGGCTGATTGCCGGGCGCAACGCCGGCCGCTGGCGCGAGCCGCCGCCGCGCCTGCCGCCACCGCCACCATTGCCGTCGGGATCGCCACGTTGAGCCGCCGGCCTTTCCATCGCCACCTGCTTTCGCTAAACCGCGCGTCATGAACCGGACCGGCCTCTTCATCGCATTGTCGCTCGCGCTCGTCATCGGCGTGCTGTTCGGCGTCTATCCCGAGCTCGATCTCAAGCTGGCCGCGCTGTTCTACGATCCGCGCACGCGCAGCTTCCCCTTGAAGCTCGACGGCTATGCCGCGTTCGCGCGCGATGCCGCGATGTGGCTCGCCTGGGGCATCGCGCTGCCGTCCATCGTTGCGCTGGTGGTGAAGCTCATCCGTCCCGACCGGCCCCTGCTGGTGAAGGGCCGCACCATGGCGTTCCTGCTGCTGACCTTGTCGCTCTCGGCCGGCGTGCTCACCAATTTCACCTTCAAATCCTATTGGGGCCGGCCG
Source organism: Bradyrhizobium sp. SZCCHNPS1003 (assembly GCF_032381555.1). Classification (NCBI taxonomy): domain Bacteria; kingdom Pseudomonadati; phylum Pseudomonadota; class Alphaproteobacteria; order Hyphomicrobiales; family Nitrobacteraceae; genus Bradyrhizobium; species Bradyrhizobium sp. SZCCHNPS1003. The sequence goes on along the minus strand of NZ_JAUHIU010000024.1, from coordinate 18,284 downwards.
CGCCCGGTCGTCGTGGCCGAGTTCGGCGGCGACATGCAGTTCGTGCCGTGGTGGGATCCGCGCGGCGGCTGCGGCCGCAACTGCTCGTTCTTCTCCGGTGAGGGTGCCACCGCATTCTGGACCCTGGCGCCGGCCGCCCTGACGCCGCCGGCGATCCGGCCCGTCGCCTACGGCGCCGCCGTCCTGTTCGGCCTCGCCACCTCGGTGTTGCGGATGGCCTTCGGCGGCCACTTCCTCACCGACATCGCCGCCGCCGGCCTCGTCACCTTCATCGTGATCTGGCTGCTGCACGGCTACATCTACCGCTGGCCGTCCACCCGCCTCACTGATGCCGGCATCGACGCCGCGCTGACCCGCTTCGCCTGGCCGGGCTTCCGCCTGATGCGCCGGCTGTTCGGCCGCCGCCAGCCAGACACCAGCCCCGCGGCCTGAGCGCGGGCCGGTCACCCTCAGTCGCCATTAAAGGCGTGCCCAGCAACGCAAAATCTGTTATTCGCGCCCGAATTTCTGAACGGCGCAGCCACAAACACGGTTGGACTCTCCCATGACCACGATCCTGAAAAGCCTGCCCAAGGGCGAGAAAGTCGGCATCGCCTTTTCCGGCGGCCTCGACACCAGCGCCGCGCTGCTCTGGATGAAGCAGAAGGGCGCGCGCTGCTTTGCCTACACGGCCAATCTCGGGCAGCCCGACGAGTCCGACTACGACGAGATCCCGCGCAAGGCGCTGAGCTTCGGCGGGGAGAAGGCGCGCCTCGTGGATTGCCGCACTCAGCTGGTGCATGAGGGCATCGCCGCGATTCAGTCGGGCGCCTTCCACATCTCGACCGGCGGCATCACCTATTTCAACACCACGCCGCTCGGCCGCGCCGTCACCGGCACCATGCTGGTCGCCGCGATGAAGGAGGACGGCGTCAACATCTGGGGCGACGGCTCGACTTACAAGGGCAACGATATCGAGCGGTTCTACCGCTACGGCCTGCTCACCAATCCCAATCTCAAGATCTACAAGCCCTGGCTCGACCAGCAGTTCATCGACGAGCTCGGGGGCCGCGCCGAGATGTCGGCGTTCCTGACCGCCAACGGCTTCAATTACAAGATGAGCGCCGAGAAGGCGTATTCGACGGACAGCAATCTCCTCGGCGCCACCCACGAGGCCAAGGATCTCGAGAGCCTCAGCAGCGGCATCCGCATCGTCAATCCGATCATGGGCGTGCCGTTCTGGCGCGAGGATTGCGCCGTGAAGCCGGAGACGGTCGTGGTCCGCTTCGAGGAGGGTCAGCCGGTCGCGCTGAACGGTCAGACCTTCAGCGATCCCGTGGCGCTGTTCCTGGAGGCCAACGCGATCGGCGGCCGTCATGGTCTCGGCATGAGCGACCAGATCGAGAACCGCATCATCGAGGCCAAGAGCCGCGGCATCTACGAGGCGCCGGGCATGGCGCTGCTGCACATCGCCTATGAGCGGCTCGTCACCGGCATCCACAACGAGGATACGATCGAGCAGTACCGCATCAGCGGCATGCGCCTCGGTCGCCTGCTCTATCAGGGCCGCTGGTTCGATTCGCAGGCCCTGATGCTGCGCGAGACCGCGCAGCGCTGGGTAGCGCGCGCCGTCACCGGTGAGGTGACCCTGGAGCTGCGCCGCGGCAACGACTACTCGATCCTCAACACCGAGAGCCCAAACCTGACCTACCAGCCGGAGCGGCTGAGCATGGAGAAGGTCGAGGACGCCGCCTTCACGCCTGCCGACCGCATCGGCCAGCTGACGATGCGCAATCTCGACATCACCGACACCCGCACCAAGCTGAAGCTCTATTCGGATACGGGCCTGCTGTCGGGATCGGAAGGCGCGGAGATCTTCCAGCTCGGCCACGACAAGAGCTGAGTTGGAGCTGTCGAGCGCAATCCGCGCCGTCTCCACCGCTGTCGTCCCTGCGAACGCAGGGACCCATATCCACCGACTGACATGGTGAGAGCCGGCTGCGGCTCCAGCCGTCGCAAAACTGGATCCTGTGAGTATGGGTCCCTGCGTTCGCGGGGACGACACCGAACAGGACGAAACGGATTGCCACTTACAAAAATGGCCGGGATCGCTCCCGGCCATTTTCATTTTCAGATCGGACGCAACCTCAGCGCGGCGGTGCCACGCCCGGAGGCGGCGGCGGCAGCGCGGCCTGGCCGCCATTGAGCAGCGGCGTGATGCGGCGGACCGTGACGCGCCGGTTGATGCGGCTCGGCCCCTGCGTCTGCTCCTTCAGATACTGCTCGCCATAGCCCTGCGAGGTCAGATTCTCCGCGGGGACGCCAAACTGCTGCGTCATCAGCGTGGCGACCGATTCGGCTCGGCGATCGGAGAGCGACAAATTGTCGGTCTCGTTGCCGACCGCGTCGGTGTGGCCTTCGATCAGGAAGACCTCGCGCGGGTTGCGCTGGATCGCCTGGTTGAGGCCGTCGGCGATGACCTGCAGCTTCGCCACCTGGTCGGGACCGATCTCCCACGATCCGGTTTCGAAGGTGATCGTGTTGAGATCGATCGACGGCATCAGCTGGCGCACCGACGGGGAGTAGCGGACCTCGTCCAGCGAGTAGCGGCGCTGGACGCGCTCCACCGGTGGCGCGATCAGCGTGTCGTAGATGACATCCGGCGGCGCCTCCTCGGCGTCGACGATGTAGCGGTTGTAGGGGATGCGGATCTCCGGCGGCGGCAGGTCGACATAGAAGCCGCCGACCGCGGCGGGATCGCGATAGGCGTTGTCGATGATGATGATCTCGCGGCCGCCGATATCGCGGCGGATGCGGCGCAGCAGCCGGCCGTCGGCCGCCGTGACCGTGATGATCTGGCTGCCGTCGGGGCGGATCACCACCGTGCGCATCTCGCCGCGATCCTCCCGCTGCACGCGGATGTCACGCGCGCCGTAGCGGAAGCGCTCGAGCTCGTCGTGACGCACGAAGGACTGGCCGCTCGGATCGCGCACGATGACGCGTCCCGGCTCGTAGATCAGTGTGCGACCGCCCTCCTGGACCTCGCGGCGCTGGCCGCGGAAATCGTCCAGCCGCTGCGGCCCAGCCATCGGCGCGCCCGGCGCGATCGGCGTGAGCTGCTGTGCCGTCGGCGGTGGCGGCGCCGGGATGGGCGCAGTGACCTGCGGCGGCGGCCGATTGGACATGGCCGGGGGTCCGGCGGGCGGCACAGCGCCCGGACCGGCCTGCGGCGCGCCGGCGGGTCCCGGCCCCGGTCCAGCAGCACCGGGACCTGCCGCTGGAGGCGGCGCACCCGGAGCGCCTGGAGGCGTCCCCGGACGTCCGCCGGGCGTCGGGCTGCCGGACGGCGTTCCTTGCTGCGACGGCGTCTGGGTGGCCGCAGGCGCGGGTGGCGCCGGCGGGGTTCCCGGAGCAGGCGCGACCGTACCGGCCGGCGCGGTGGGAGCACCCCGCGGCGGGGGCCCGCCTTGCGGGGAGCCAGGCGGCGGGCCACCAGCGCCCGGCCGGCCTCCCGGCGCCGGTCCCCCCGGAGCGGGAGTCGGCGCGGCGGAAGGCTGCGGCGACGGGCTTGCGGCCGGCGGCGAATGGGGCGGCGTCGCGCCAGCCGGGGGCGGCGGCGTTCCAGGCCGCTGAGTCGGCGCCGCACTTGGAGGCGGAGCTGGGGGCGGAGGCGGAGCAACCACGGGCGGCGAAGGCGGCGTCGGCCGTGATGGTGCCGCAGCGGGCGGCGGCGGAGCAGGCGGAGCCGCCGGACGCGGAGGCTCGCGCACCACGGGCGGCGGAGCCGGCGGATGCGCCGGAGGCGCAGCGGCCGGGGGCGGCGGCGGTGTCGGACGCGGCGGAGGAGCCGCAGGCGGCTCTGCGCGCGGCGGCGGCGGTGCGGGGCGCGGTGGCTCCGCACGCGGGGGCGGCGGGGGAGGTGGCGGAGGCGCGGGCCGCGGCGCCGCTGCCGGGGGAGGCGGCGGGGGAGCAGGACGAGGCGGAGCCGCCGCGGGTGGCGGCGGAGCTGCAGGCGGTGCCTGGTGGGGCGGTGCAGCGGCCGGCGGCGGGCCACCCGGCCGCTGCGGCGGGCCTGGCGGTTGACCATGCGGCGGTTGCTTGGGCCGACCGTCCGGGCCGACCTCGCCGCCGGGGCCGCCTGGACCCTGCGCCATGATCATCGGCGCGCTCTGCGCGTGGGAGCCGGAGCTCATTAGTTGCATCGCCGACAGCGCAGTCGTCGCCAGCAGCAGGACGCGAAGTTTGCTCATGTGTCTTGTTTTCCCGGAACGATCTTTTTCAAGCACGGAGAGATCAACGAGTATGCGTTAGGCCGGATTGTGGCGCAGTTCAAATCCGCAGGCGGATTTATTTCGACGCGAAACCACCCCCGCAGGGCCGCCATTCAGGTTTCATTCAGTCTTGATTTTCAAGGGCTTGGCCCAATCGCCGAAATGCGGGACCGGCGCACGGCCAGCCCCTTCGCAGGCGATCATCATGACCACTCAATCGCGGTCAATCCGTGGCCGGATTGGGCGTGGTCGGGCCGAGCGGCCCTCGGCCGGGAATTTCGTCTGGCGTCTGCCCGGGCAGCTCGCGCGGGGGCGCCGGCGCATCGGGTTCGTACACCGGCGGCGGAATGTCGGGCTGCGGATTGCCAACCGGATCCTCCGGCGGCGGTTCGACCGGGCGGCCCGGCGTCGCCGGCGGAATCTCTGGCGGTTCTATCGGCATCACATCGCAACCTTTCGATGGTCGCCGAGGTCGGGACGCGTGCCGCTGACGGCGGCCGCCGCCATCTTGACGTAGCGCACGATGGTGCCGGGCGAGTCCCAGAACTCGGCGTCGTCAGGCGTGATCTTCAAGAGGCGGATGTTCGGATCCTCGGCGCTGTCCCACCAGGCCTTGGCCGGCGTCGAGAACAGCTCTCGGATCTTGCCGCGATCGTTGGAAATGGCCGCGGTGCCCGTCAGCGACACGTATTTCTGGCTGCCGACGTCTGCGAACGACAGGTTGACCTCGGGCGAGCGCGCGATCTCCTCGTCCTTGTGATGCCGCGCGTCAGTGAGAAAGTAGATCATGTTCTCGTCGCGCGCGAGATAGGCGCTCATCGGCCGTGCCCGCAGCCTGTCACCGTCGCGGGTGACCAGCATCGCGAAGCCGATCTTCTTCATCAGGTCCCAAACGCGACCCTGGTCGCGCGCGTCGTCGTTGCTCATGGCCGGCTCCCTCAATGTCAGGAGCGACAACGCCGCGTGGGGCGCCGATGTTCCGGACGTATTGGGGACGGCGACAGAATGCCGATTCAGCCGCGCAACAACAGCGTGTTGCTGCGCGTGCGGCCGCATTCGCGGTAGCCGCGACCGAGCATGTCGGCGAGACAATCGTTCTGCCATTCGTCGCGCGACAGGTGTTCGATGACGACGGCCCGCGGCCACAACGCGGCAGGCGCGTCACGGAAGAAGCAGGTCAGCACGCGGTCCTCGAAGCCTTCCACGTCGATCTTCAGCGCATCGACCCTGGTCGCTCCGGCCTGTTCGAGGATGGTCTGCAGCCGCAACGACGGGACCTTGAATGCTTCAGCACCCGCCTCTCCGATCACGATGTGGCTGGCGCCGAGATTGTCGCCATCGGTCTCGATCATCACCTCGCCGTCGTTCTCGCCTGCCGCCGCCGCGACGAGCCTGACCTGGGACAGCGCGGACGCATCGCGATTGAAGCTCAGCCGCGCATGCGTGACCGGATGCGGCTCCACTGCGATCACGAGACCGCCCGGCCCGACGTGACGTGCGAGCGGCAGGGCGAACGTTCCGACATTGGCGCCAACGTCCACCACCACGCCGCCCGACGGAACGTGGCTGCGCAGGAAATCCAGCTCCTCACGATTGTAGTCGGGATTGAACAGCGCACCACGTTCGGTCGCACTGACCTGATGATAGAAGCGGAAATTGGCGCCCTGATAGCCGACATCCAGAGGACCTGCCCCCAGCACGTTGACGACGCGCGTCAACATCGGCCGGAACGCGCCGCGCTTCAGGCCGGAGCCGTGCGCCAGCCGGATCACCAGCGCCTGGGCGGCATTCGGAGCGAAGGCACCAAAGGAGGGCGGAGAAGGATCGTTGTCGGGCGTCAAGGTCGCGTCCTGGGCTGAGGGCGACGTGTGATAGCCGGTTTCGCCGCGATCTCCAATGCAGGCGGCGTGGCCGCATTGTGTCGTCACCAGGACCGCGCTGAGGCAACACCCGAGCCGCTCAGGCCGCCTTGCGCTGACGCAGGAAGCGGCCGATCAGGCGACGCCGTCCCTTGCGCGGAATGAGATCAATGTCGCTGACGAGCTTGGCGCCGCCCTTGCGCCGCTCGAGCACGATCTTGCGGCTGTGGAAGGCCTCCAGCTCGGCACGATGCGCCACGCTGACGATGGTGGCCTTCGGCAGCTCGCTCGTCACGATCTCCATCATCCGGTCCTGGCTCTTCTCATCGAGCGCGGAGGTGGCTTCATCGAGCACGACGATGTCGGGGCTGTGCAGCAGCAGGCGCGCGAAGGCGAGACGCTGCTTCTCGCCGCCGGAGAGCGTCTGATCCCAGGGCGCGTCCTCCTCGATCTTGTCCTTGAGATGGTCGAGACCGACCTTGTGCAGGGCTTCGCCGACCTGCGCCACGCTCCAATCCTCGGCAGCCCCGGGATAGGCGACGGCCCGGCGCAGGGTGCCCGATGGCACGTAGGGCCGTTGGGGCAGCATGAACAGCTTGCGGTCGGGGTGGAGGTTGATGCTGCCGCCGCCCCACGGCCACAGCCCGGCGATGGCGCGCACGAGCGTGCTCTTGCCGGTGCCGGATTCGCCCGCGACGAGCAGGCGCTCGCCGGGATCGACCACGACCTCGGTCTCGCCGACCACGGCGGTGCCGTCGTCGAGGGTCACCTGCAGATCATTCAGGCTGAGCATCGCGTCGCCGGAGGTCTCGCCGCGCTTGATGCGGCCGATGCCGTCGCCTCTCTCCGCACGCTCCAGCGCATCGAGCGACATCATCAGCGAGGCGATGCGGCGGGCACAGGCATTCCAATCCGCGAGCCGCGGATAGTTGTCGACCAGCCAGCCGAACGCGGTCTGCACGATCGTGAACGCGCTCGCCGCCTGCATCACCTGCCCGAGCGTCATGCTGCCGTCGAGAAATTTCGGCGCGCACAGCAGCAGCGGCACGACAGGGGCGATGAGGCTGGAGCCCTGCGACACCAGGGTGGTGCGCATGTGCTGGCCGGCGAGCCGCGCCCATTGCTGCAGCACGTTGCCGAACGTCCGGTCGATGCCGGCGCGCTCTTCGGTCTCGCCGCCGAGCAGGGCGATGCTCTCGCCGTTTTCGCGGACGCGAGTCAGGGTGTAGCGGAAATCGGCCTCGGCCTGGTTCTTGTCCTCGGAGACCTGCACGAAGCGGCGGCCGATCGTCATGATCGAGCCCGAGGCAATGGCGGCGTAGGCGATCGCGGCGATGACCAGAAAGCCGGGAATGGTGATCTCAGCGGCGCCGAGATGCAGCGTCAGCGCGCCGCCGATGGTCCAGAGCACGACGATGAAGGTCGCAGCCGACAGCAGCGCCGAGGTCACGCCGGCGATGAAGTCGACCGGCGAATCGGTCGCGATGCGCAGGTCCTCGGCGATCCGGTATTCCGGATTCTTGTGGTCGCCGCTGACGAGATTGAGCTGATAGTAGCGCCCGCTGGCCAGCCAGCGGGTGACGACGCTGTTGGTCAGCCACGCCCGCCAGCGCCGCTGGATCGACATGCGCGCATAGACCTGGGCGACGCCGAGAATGACGCTGCCGATCGCAAGCGGGAAGAAGATCGCGGTGAGATGAAAGACGGTCGCCGAATCGCGTTTCTCGATCGCATCGAAGATCGACCGATTCCAGACGTTGACGCCGTACTGAAATCCGACAGTCGCAACGATCAGGAACAGCAGCCCGAACGTGAACGCCCACGCCAGACGGTCGCCGCTCTTGCCCCAATAGCCGCGGGCGCTGATCCAGAACCGGGTCAGCAGATAGCGCTTGCGCAGTTGCTCGGCCTCTTCGGGCGACAGCTCCGGATCAGGCTCCACCAGTTCGGGCGGCGGCGGCTCGACCTGGGCACCATTCTCAGCGGCGATCTCGATGATCGGCGCCTTCTCCGACGCCTGTGCCCCCGGCCGCGCGATGTCCTGAACCTGTCCCATTCCGCGATAACAGCAACGCAACCAGAAGGTTCCCACCCGGGTTCCCGCGCAATTCGCGGCGCTTTCAGGGCACCTGCGTGTTCGGCGCCATCGGTGGGGCGCGATACAGCGGCACGGGAACGACCTTGTGCAGCACACGCGACAGTTCCTCGATCGAATAGGGCTTGCGCAGCAGCTCGAAGCCGTGCGTGCCCTGCTGCACCAGCACATGGCTGTAACCGCTCGCCAGCACGACCGGCACGTTGAGCTCGAGCCGCCTGATTTCCTCGGCAAGCTCCAGCCCGGTCATTCCGGGCATCACGACATCGGTGAAGACGACGTCGAACCGGCTGGTGCCGCCGATAAGCTCCTCCAGCGCGTCTCTGGCGTTGTCGACCAGCGTGGTGCGATAGCCGAGCTCGGCCAGCGCTTCGGTCGCCGATCTGCCGACGTCGATGTTGTCCTCGACCACCAGCACCGACATGCCTCGACCGCCGATCGGCTCCGCATGGCTGCCGTCCTCGCCGCGCTGCACTTGGGCTGGAGCGACGCGCGGCAGATAGAGCGTGAACGTCGCGCCGCGACCCTTTTCGCTCGTGACCCCGATTTCGCCGCCGGACTGCTTGGCGAAGCCGAACACTTGCGAGAGACCGAGGCCGGTGCCCTGGCCGATGGTCTTGGTCGTAAAGAATGGCTCGAAGATGCGTCCGAAATGCTCCGACGGGATGCCGACGCCGGTGTCCTGGACGGTGATGGCGACATAGCCCAGCGGCGGACGGTCGTGCGGCGCCGACGGCGTCGGCAGCGCCGCTGCTGGGGCGACGGTGATGCTGAGACGTCCCTGGCCGGCCATCGCATCGCGGGCATTGACGGCCAGGTTGATCAGTGCCGTCTCGAACTGGCCGGCGTCGGAATTAACGTAGCACGGCTCGTCGGGAACGGAGACCACGACCTCGACGCGCGACCCGACCAGGGTCTTGGTCATGTCGCGCAGGGCGACGACGCTGCGGCCGATGTCGAAGACCTCCGGCTTCAGCGTCTGGCGCCGGGCGAACGCGAGGAGCTGCGACGTGAGCTTCGATGCGCGCGCCACCGTATCCGAGATCGCGTCGATATAGCGCTGCCGCCGCTCATCAGCCAGATTCGGCCGGCGCAACAGATCGGCCGAGGCCCGGATCACGGTCAGCAGATTGTTGAAGTCGTGCGCGACGCCGCCGGTCAGTTGTCCCAGCGCCTCCATGCGCTGACCGTGCTTGAGCGCATCCTCGGCTTCGAGGCGGCGGGCGGCCTCGACATGCAGGCGCTCGGTCCGCCGCCGGGCAAGGGCCAGGAAGACGATGAGCAGCGCGGTTGCCGGGATGCCGAAGATGAGGTGCCGGCCGATCGTGCCGAGCCAGCGGTTGCGGATGGTCGACGTCGCCAGCCCTGCCGAGACGTAGACGGAATAGCCACCGAGCCGCTGATAGCCGACGAGACGCTCGACGCCATCGACCGGCGAGATCTCGGTGACGAGCTGCTCCGTATCTGCGGCCCCGGCGGGGACGTCGCTGGGGTCCGCGGCCGCGCTTCTCCCGCCGGCCGGGAAGCGCGCCAGAATGAGGCCATCGAAGCGGCGCAGCGCGAAGTAGCTGCCGGGCGCCCGGCCGATCCGGGCATAGAAGTGCTCGAAATAATCCGGAAGCACCGAAGCCTGGATGATGCCGGTGAAGCTGCCGTCGTCGCTCTGGCGGCGGCGGCTGATGCTGAAGAACGGCGCGCCCTGATAGGGCGGCCGCGGCGTCAACTGCGCGCCGATGAAGGTGCCGATGCTGTCCTTGACGTGGGCACTGAAGTAGTCGCGGTCGAGGAACGTCATGTCCGGCGCCGGATAGATCATGCTGTTGACCAGCGGCCGGCCATTGGCATCGAACACCCAGGCGGACTTCATCTGCGGCAGCGCGTCCGACAATTGGCGCAACCGGGCATGCAGCACCTGCTCGCGCGCCTTGATATCGGCATCCGACAGGTCGCGGACGACCTCGTCGATCTCCGAGAGGCTGCGTTCGATGGTCTCGAACACCTTCAGCGCGTGCTCGTGGACGATTTCGAGCGAGCGGCGGATCTCGCGATCGGCCTCCTCATATGTCGTGCCGTGGGATACGTAGGCCGCGATCACGAACAGCGCGACGGGAAGCGCGAGGGACGCGACCATCATCCAGCGCAGCATCGTCAGCGATTTGCGTTGTGCGGTCTGCACGGTCGCTCCGGCTTCAAAGGGCCACGAGCTTAACGCAATCGACGGCAGCTACAAACTAGCCGCGCCCGGAACTTGCACCAGTTTCGGGCGCGGAAGGTCAGATCGAAAGTGGTCGGCCCGGCTAGATCTGCCGCTCGACCAGCTTGAGCTTCAGCTCGGCGATCGCCTCGGCCGGGTTGAGCCCCTTCGGGCAGGCCTTGGCGCAGTTCATGATGGTGTGGCAGCGATACAGCCGGAACGGATCCTCGAGGTTGTCGAGCCGCTCGCCGGTCGCCTCGTCGCGGCTGTCCTTGACCCAGCGGTTGGCCTGCAGCAGCGCCGCCGGACCGAGATAGCGCTCGCTGTTCCACCAGTAGCTCGGGCACGAGGTCGAGCAACAGGCGCACAGGATGCACTCGTAGAGGCCGTCGAGCTTCTCGCGATCCTCGTGGCTCTGCCGCCATTCCTTCTGCGGCGTCGGCGAGGTCGTCTTCAGCCAGGGCTCGATCGAGGCATATTGCGCGTAGAAGTTGGTGAGGTCCGGCACCAGGTCCTTCACGACAGGCTGATGCGGCAGCGGATTGATCTTGACCGCGCCGTCCTTCACGTCGTGCATCGACTTGGTGCAGGCCAGGGTGTTCTGGCCGTCGATATTCATCGCGCAGGAGCCGCACACACCCTCGCGGCAGGAGCGGCGGAAGGTGAGCGACGGATCGATGTGGTTCTTGATCCAGATCAGCCCGTCCAGCACCATCGGGCCGCAATCTTTGACGTCGACGTAATAGGTATCGACGCTCGGATTCTTGCCGTCGTCCGGATTCCAGCGATAGACCTTGAACTCGCGAACCTCGGCGGCGCCGGCCGGCTTGGGCCAGGTCTTGCCGCCGGTGATCTGAGAATTCTTCGGAAGTGCGAACTCAGCCATTTCGGAAGGCCTTCTTGGGTTTGACGGACGGGCTCAGGTCACACGCGATCAGTACACGCGCGCCTTCGGCGGAATGTACTGCACGTCGTTGGTCATGGTGTAGTTGTGCACCGGACGGTAATCGATCGTGGTCTTGCCATCCTTGCTGTCGATCCACGCGAGCGTGTGCTTCATCCAGTTCGTGTCGTCGCGATCCGGGAAGTCCTCGCGTGCATGGGCGCCGCGGCTCTCGGTCCGGTTCGCCGCCGAGTCCATCGTCACGACCGCCTGCGCGATCAGATTGTCAAACTCCAGCGTCTCGATCAGGTCGGAATTCCACACCAGCGAGCGGTCGGACACTGCGATGTCACCGATGCCGCCATACACCTTGTGGATCAGGTTGTGGCCTTCCTGCAGCACCTCGCCGGTGCGGAACACGGCACAGTTGGTCTGCATCACGTTCTGCATGCTCTCGCGAAGCTTCGCGGTCGGCGTGCCGCCGGAGGCGTGGCGATAATGATCGAGCCGGCTCAGCGCCTTATCGGCGGAGTCCTTGGGCAGGTCCGGCTGCTTGCCGTTCGGCGTCAGCTTCTCGGCCAGCCGCAGCGCCGCCGCGCGGCCGAACACCACGAGGTCGATCAGCGAGTTCGAGCCGAGCCGGTTGGCGCCGTGCACGGAGACGCAGGCCGCCTCGCCCACCGCCATCAGGCCGGGCACGATCGCGTTGTCGTCGCCGTCCTTCTTGGTCAGCACCTCGGCGCGATAGTTGGTCGGGATGCCGCCCATGTTGTAGTGCGCGGTCGGCACGATCGGGATCGGCTCGCGCGTGACGTCGACATTGGCGAAGATCTTGGCGGATTCGGAGATGCCGGGCAGGCGCTCCTGCAGCACCTTCGGATCGAGATGGTCGAGATGCAGGAAGATGTGGTCCTTCTTCCGGCCGACGCCGCGGCCTTCGCGGATCTCGACGGTCATCGCGCGCGAGACGACGTCTCGCGAGGCGAGGTCCTTTGCGGACGGCGCATAGCGCTCCATGAAGCGCTCGCCCTCGGCGTTGACGAGATAGCCGCCCTCGCCGCGCGCACCTTCGGTGACAAGACAGCCCGAGCCATAGATGCCGGTCGGGTGGAACTGCACGAACTCCATGTCCTGCAGCGGCAGGCCGGCGCGCAGCGCCATGCCGCCGCCGTCACCGGTGCAGGTGTGCGCCGAGGTGCAGGAGGCATAGGCGCGGCCATAGCCGCCCGTCGCCAGGATCGTGGTCTGGGCGCGGAAGCGGTGCAGCGTGCCGTCATCGAGCTTGAGCGCGATGACGCCACGGCAGACGCCCTGGTCGTCCATGATCAGGTCGATGGCGAAGAACTCGATGAAGAACTCCGCGGCGTGCCGCAGCGACTGGCCATACATAGTGTGCAGCATGGCGTGGCCGGTGCGGTCGGCGGCGGCGCAGGTGCGCTGCGCCTGGCCCTTGCCGTAGTCCAGGGTCATGCCGCCGAACGGCCGCTGGTAGATCTTGCCGTCCTCGGTGCGCGAGAACGGCACGCCCCAATGCTCGAGCTCGTAGACCGCCTCGGGCGCGTTGCGCACCATGTACTCGATCGCGTCCTGGTCGCCGAGCCAGTCCGACCCCTTGACGGTGTCGTACATGTGCCAGCGCCAATCGTCCTGATGCATGTTGCCGAGCGAGGCCGAGATGCCGCCCTGCGCCGCCACCGTATGCGAGCGGGTCGGGAACACCTTGGTGATGCAGGCGGTGCGCAGGCCCGCCTCGCTGCAGCCGACGACCGCGCGCAGGCCGGCGCCGCCGGCGCCGACCACGACGACGTCATAGGTGTGGTCCTCGATCGGATATGCTTTTCCGTTCGTCGCGGGCGCGCCGTTCGCGCTGCCATTTGCTCCGCCGGCCATGGCCTAGACTCCAGTGGACAGTTTGATGAGGGCGTAGATCGAGGCGAGCGCCACGGTCACCGCGAAGAAGTTGTTGGCCATGATCGCGACGAGCTTGAGCGGCTCGCTGTGCACATAGTCCTCGATCACGACCTGCATGCCGATCTTCATGTGCCAGCAGCTCGCGATCACGAACAGCAGCATGATCACGGCAATCGGAATCGAGCCCAGGATCTGCGCCGCGCCGGCCTGGTTGCGGCCGAGCAGCATGATCACCACGATCACGACCGGCACGATCAACAGGGTCATCGCGACCGCGGTGATGCGCTGGCGCCAGAAATCACCGGTGCCCGAATGGGCCGCGCCGAGGTTGCGGACGCGGCCGAGCGGGGTGCGCATCGACTTCGCGCGTGCGTTGCTCATCGGCCGCCTCCCACTGCGTAAGCCACGATCCAGACCAGGACAGTCAAGGTGATGCCGCCGATCAGGGCACCCCAGGTGAGCGTCTCGCGCTCATTGGGCTTGAAGCCGTAGCCGAGGTCCCAGACGAAGTGGCGGATGCCGGACAAGAGATGGTGCAGGAGCGCCCAGGTGTAGCCGAACACGATCAGGCGGCCGAGGAAGCTGCCCATGAACCCCTGGACGTAGGAGTAGGCGCTGGGACCAGACGCGGCGGCGATCAACCACCAGGCCAGCAGCAGCGTCCCGAAATATAGTGCAACCCCGGTGGCTCGATGGACGATCGAGAGGATCATCGTCAGCGTCCAGCGGTAGGTTTGCAGATGCGGCGAAAGCGGTCGTTCGATCCTGGCTGTCATTGGTTGCTTTGATGATTTCTTGTGGGCCGTGAACGGAAGGGGCTTGCGGCCATGTGGATCGGCAAGGCGGGGTTTATTTACGGAGAAGGAACAGGCGTTGCAACGAACAAATCGCCCAAAACCGAACGACGATTCAGTGCTAGGCGACCGGTGGAAAAAGGACCAATGGCCGCCGTGGTATACCAGAAACCCATCCTGACCGGATATGACGAACCATCGTTCATTCTTATCTCCTCACCAAGGCCGTTACCAACGCGGCGAGACTGTTGAATAGCGCCGACTGTCGAGCATTGATTCACCGCTTAACCTCGGTCTTGAGGAAGCGGGTTTCGCGACAAGAGCCAGTGCCATCTGACGATTCTGCAAACCTGCCCGGAGCGATACGCGGAGCAACAACCTGCGTCGGCGACCGCCTGCGCTGCAGCAAATCTCCCTCGATCTCCCAGGTTCCTCGCCGCGCAAACGGCCCCTCCGCCGGTCGATTTTGCCGCATGTCGCCGCCCGGCGAAGCGGCTTAGTCTCAGGCGACGTGCAACAGACGCGGTGCAGGGAGCCTTGATGCCGCTGCCGACGGTCCGACCGACAACCACCGAACGCCCGGCGGCACTGCCGGCGCGCAAGGTGTCGTCGCACGAGCCCGCCGAGGAGCCGTTGACCTGCGTGCTCGGCTTCACCGCCTCCGGCCTGTTCGCCGCCTGTCTCGCATTCGCCATCCAGCACGAGATCGCCTCGCTCGCCGTGCTCGAATTCGTGCTGATCTGCGCCGCGCCGCCGCTGGCCGCGCTCGCCGGCCTCGCGATCGGACGACGGCGCTAGGCCGCCGTCACTTCGTGTAGATGTCCTTGTACTGGTCACGCAGCACGTTCTTCTGCACCTTGCTCATCGCATTGCGCGGCAGCTCGTCGACCACGAACACGCGCTTGGGCATCTTGAACTTGGCGAGCCGGCCGTCGAGGCCCTTGAGCACGCCGGCCTCGCTGACATCAGCCCCCGGATGGCGCACCACGACCGCGGTGACACCTTCGCCGAAATCAGGATGCGGCACACCGATGACGGCGGACTCGACCACGCCCGGCATGGCGTCGATCTCGCTCTCGATCTCCTTCGGGTAGACGTTGAAGCCGCCGGAGATCACGAGGTCCTTGCCGCGGCCGACGATGTGGACGTAGCCCTGTTTGTCGATCTTGCCGAGATCGCCGGTGATGAAGAAGCCATCGTCACGGAATTCCGACTTGGTCTTCTCAGGCATGCGCCAATAGCCCTTGAACACGTTCGGGCCCTTCACCTCGATCATGCCGATCTCGTCGCGCGCGAGCTCCTTCGCCGTCTCGGGATCGGTGACGCGCACCGAGACTCCGGGCAGCGGGAAGCCGACCGCGCCGGGCACGCGCTCGCCCTCGTAAGGATTCGACGTGTTCATGTTGGTCTCGGTCATGCCGTAGCGCTCGAGCACGGCATGGCCGGTGCGCGCGAACCACTCGCGATGGGTATCGGCGAGCAGCGGCGCCGAGCCGGAGATGAAGAGCCGCATGTGGCTGGTCGTCTCCTTCGACAGCCGCGGGTTCTGCAGCAGCCGCGTGTAGAAGGTCGGCACGCCCATCAGCACTGTGGCGCGCGCCATCAGGTTGATGATCAGGTCCGGATCGAGCTTGGGCAGGAAGATCATCGACGCCCGCGCGAACAGCGTGACGTTGCTGGCCACGAACAGGCCATGGGTGTGATAGATCGGCAGCGCGTGGATCAGCACGTCGTCCTTGGTGAAGCGCCAGTAGTCGATCAGGGTCAGCGAGTTCGAGGCGAGATTGTCGTGAGACAGCATCGCGCCCTTGGAGCGACCGGTGGTGCCCGACGTATAGAGAATGGCGGCGAGATCATCGGCGCCCCGTGGCACGGTGGTGAACGCCTTGTCGGCCTTGTCGGCCGCCTCGGTCAGCGAGCCCGTGCCTGACGCATCGAGCGTTTCCACCTTGGCGCCGACCTTGGCCGCCAGCGCGCCGATGCCCTCGGCCTTGGCCGGATCGCAGACAACGACGGTCGGCTCGGCGTCGCCGATGAAATAGTCGAGCTCGTTGAGCGTATAGGCAGTGTTGAGCGGCAGATAGACGCCGCCGGCGCGCACCGTGGCGAGATAGAGCACGAGTCCGGACACCGACTTCTCGGTCTGCGCCGCGACCCGGTCGCCCGGCTTGACGCCGCGAGCCGCCAGCACGTTCGCCATCTGCCCTGCCCGCGCGATCAAATCGCCGTAGGTGGTGCGCTGGCCGTCATGGGTCTCGATCGCCAGGCGGCTGGGATCGTCGAGGCCATCGAACAGGCGGGAGAACAGATTGGCGTTGGCGGCTTGGTTCATGCAACATTCCCCTGGGAGCATCGGCAGGCCGGCAGTGCCAGCCGGCGGAACATCATGCTCGACGAAGACGAAAAGGGCCGGGACGGCGAACAAGACCGGTGACATCGCCATCACCACGGTCGCCATCTCTGATCGAGGCTGCTCTAGCAAAAACGCCCTTTCGAAGGCAACGGGAGACGCTGGGATATGGTCAAGGGAAAACGGATCGCGTGGATCACCGGCGGCGGCACCGGAATCGGCGAGGCCGGCGCACTGGCGCTCGCGGCCGACGGCTGGACGGTGATCGTCTCGGGCCGGCGCACGGCCGCGCTCCAGGCCGTGGTGGCCAAGATTGCCGCGGCCGGCGGCACGGCCGAGGCCGTTCCGCTCGACGTTGCCAAGGCCGCCGACGTGCAGGCCGCGGCCGATGCCATCCTGGCGCGGCACGGCCGAATCGATCTGCTGGTCAACTCCGCCGGCGTCAACGTGCCGAAGCGGCGCTGGGACGACATGACGATCGAGGGCTGGAACCAGCTGGTCGAGATCAACCTCAACGGTGTGCTCTACTGCATGAAGGCGGTACTGCCGGCGATGCGGGCGCAGCAGGACGGGACCATCATCAACGTCTCGTCCTGGGCCGGCCGCCATGTCTCGAAGATGCCGGGGCCGGCCTACACCTCGACCAAGCACGCGGTGCTGGCGCTGACGCACTCGTTCAACATGGAGGAATGCGTGAACGGCCTGCGCGCCTGCTGCCTGATGCCCGGCGAGGTCGCCACGCCGATCCTGGAGCAGCGCCCGGTGGTGCCGAGCGCCGCGGAGCAGGCGCGGATGCTGCAGCCGGAAGACCTCGGCCGCACCATCGCGTTCGTGGCCAACATGCCGCCGCGCGTCTGCGTCAACGAGATCCTGATCAGCCCGACATGGAATCGCGGATTCATTCAGACGCCGGGCAACAGGGATTGAGGAGCGCCGGATATCAAGCACGGCGAGCGCGCCTACAGCCCAGGACTTGGTCGTACGCGACCAGGTCCGCAACTTCGGTTCGGGCAAATACCCGGCAATGCCCCTCTCTTTATTATTATTATTTGGATCGTGAGGGCCGAGCGCGCGCCAAATAACCGGCGTCGTCCCTGCGAACGGGACCCATACCGCATCATGTTTGTAAGAGGCAGGCTGCGAGTCCCGTGCAAGACAACTGAACCCTGTGGTTATGGATCCCGGGTCGGCGCGCTTCGCGCTTGCCCGGGACGACAGCTGTGGTTGGCGCGCCCGGCGTTGCCTCCGAGAAGCAGCTCGAAGGCGAACGATCTCGTTCTCGCGACACGATGCGCCCGAGCTGTGCTGAAACTCACCGCCCTCGAATCATGAGGGCGCGGGGAAGGCCGGGCGCTGGCCGCGCCCGTGGCCCGCCTGCGAAAGAAAATGCAGGCGGCAGGTACCACAGGTCTGGCCGAGAACACCCGGCCTTCCCCGCGCAACGGCTTTAACGGCTGCTTCGCGCTCTCCTTGGTGCGCCGGGCTTGTTGGCCACCATCACGAGCGCGACACGCTAGCATCAGCACCCGCTTGATATCAGCATCGGGATATCAGGACCGCGCGACTTGACCGTGCGCGTGTCGCTGTTCGTCCGCGTGGCGACCACGCTGCAGCAACACACGCCCATCGCATCCCACTGCCAACGGTTCGTGACGGTCGCGAAACGCCCCTCATGCGGCAGCAGGGACGTGCGGAAATGTGCAGGTGATTTGCCCGACGATGCAACGTCGGCAGCGTGCGACAAAGTAGCTCGACGGGCAATTTGCGCATGGGAGGAATGCTGACGGCGTCTTCTGCGCGATACGATCTCTTTCCCCTTGGACAGTCGGCTCCCCTCCCCCTTGCGGGGAGGGGTTGGGGGTGGGGGTCCGCGGGGGTATGAACCGGGCTGAGTCCTGACAATTCAGACCGGGTTGATTCCTGACAGGCAAGCTTCGTCCGATTCGAA
>NZ_JAUHIU010000023.1:0-103618 GCF_032381555.1 Bradyrhizobium sp. SZCCHNPS1003 | reverse complement strand
CATGGATCGCGGCACGCCTCGGCGGCTGGAATTGCTACGGTAAACCACCAGGGCCAAAGACAATGCGAGACGGCTGGAATCGTCTCGCTGCAATGCTTGAAGGCTATCTACTTGCAACCCAAAGCATAAAACCGGGAATCCCGTAGCCTGGAGGGGGAGGGTCGTCTCACGGAGGGCGAAGCGAAACGTGAGGCGGGGTGGGGTGATCTCTCCGCATGGACGGTCACCGGTGGCACACCCCACCCCGCTCGCACGCTTCGCGTGCGAGCGCCCCTCCCCCTCCAGGGGAGGGTGGGCAGCGTACTCGCGTCAATCATCGCGCCTGCATCGGCGAGCCGACAGCGCAATCCGAGACAGGATGACGACTGAACATGGGTCTGCATTCTCGCGACACGATTGCCCGAGTCATGAAGCACACCTTCGTTGCGGCCAGCCTGCCGGAGCGCGGCGCGCAACGTGCCCACGGCGGACATGTTGAAGACGACATGAAGGAGCGAGCCGGCCATCGCGGATCCTCTTGGCGATTTGCGTCCACTAATCCGTGGTCGGCGGAGTCAAGGTGCTGCGCTCACCACCAATCACCGAGCGAGCCTGCTCAAGCGCACCAATAACACGATCGAGCTCCGCGGCCTCCATGAACACCTCGATATCGCCGTCCGTCCTCAACGACAGCAACAATCCAACGCTGCTGCCGACGACGCGAACCAGCACGCATGCGTCGTCGCCGGACGACTTGTCGACGAACGTGATCGGCTCGGTGCTCATGCGGGATCCAGGATCATCTGATGGGCCATGTTAGCAAATATCGAAACGTTGTTGGCTTCGACAGGCCGCCACGATGACGGTGCGCTTCCCTCCCCCTCGCGGGAGGCGAGCCCGGCGTCGTCGGGGCGGGAGGTCGATCCCAGCTTGCGCAGCCGAGTGCTCGCGCGGCAGTTGCTCTACAGAAGCGCCAGCGCGGCTTGCTTGAGGTGGGAGGCGATGGCATCGCGGGCTTCGCGTGAGCCGACGCTGCGCGCCATCGTCACCCCTCCCGAGAGGATCGCCATCAGCGACCAGGCCTTTTGCAGCCGAGCTTCATCGGTGCTCCCCTGCAACCCTTTTGCGATCTGCTGCGCGACCTTTTCGAGCGCGGCGCCATAGGCGGCCTTCGTTTCCTCGCTTGCGCGCGTCACGTCCGGCGTCAGGCTCTGCAGTCCGCAGCTTGAGTCCAGAATGCAATGGAGACGTTCGCCGAGGTAGAACGCGATGAACGCCTCGGCCCAGCGCACTCCCATCTGCTGCTGAAGACTCGCGATCCCCGTCCTGAGCTCGTCCAGCCCGGCCAACGCGGCGGCTTCGAACGCAGCATCCTTCGACTTGAAGTGACCGTAGAAGGCGCCGGACGTGACCCCGGCTTCCTTGGCGAGGCCGTCGACGCCGATCCCGCCATAGCCAAGCCGGCGAAAGCCGCGCCCCGCGGCCTCCAACAACTTCGTCTTTGCTTCCTGCTTGTGCTCGGCGTGGTACCGCATCTGGCGCCTTCCATAGCGATCGTTATTTCATGATTGACTCATAACGACCGTTATTCTATTGATGGATCACGGTCGTGATATAATGGACCGTCGTTCCCCGGACAACCGCCGCAGGGCGAGCATAGGAGAAGTCATGCCGATCAGTCTCACACTCACCGAAGGCGTCATCGCCGCCGACAAGGCGCCGATCGCCGTTGCGCGGATCACGGAATCGTTCCTGAAGCACCATGGTCTCGCGGGCAACAGGATCATGACGGCGAACGTCACCGCCCATCTGAACATCCTGCCGAAAGGCCAAACCTTCGCCGGCGGCAAGCCGGTCGATGGCGCCTGGATCGAGACCAAGACACCATCGTTCGCGCTCGCCAGCCACGAGGTCCAGACGGCGTTCTTCGGCGAAGCCACCGACATTCTGCATGACCTCTCCGGCGGAGCCCTTGCCAGGGACCGGATCTGGTCCAACGGCGTCCACGCCGTCGACGGCACCTGGAATCTGGACGGCAAGCCGATGACCAACGAAGCGCTTGCGGGGGCCATCACCGCGGCCTGACACCAAGGCAGTCGCCAAGCCTGCGCGGCCGCTCCGGCGTCTGTTGCGGTAGCGGCCGCGACTCATGCGGATCGTGTCACGTCCCCGGCTTCACCAGCCCGAGCTCAGCGAACTTCATCTCCGTCGCCACCACGGCATTCTCATACACCTCGCCGCGCTCGACGAAGTAGTTGAAATAGCCGGCCGGCGTTTCCGGCTGGATCTCGACCAGATCGACGGTCTTGTATTTGGGATCGGTGATCACGCCGCCCGCGATCAGATCGTTGATGCGCTTGAGCGCGTCGACCTCGGCCTTGTAGCCGACCGAGAACCACATCTCGGTGGTCCAGTCCTGCACCTCGAACCAGTTGGCGGGCGCCTGGCCCTGCCACCCCTGGGCGAGCGGGCGGACGGCGAAGATGCGGTCGAAGCCGTGCAGCTCGGAGATGATGCTGGCGCGGTGATAGGCGCCGTCCATCTGTCCCTGCGGCAGCTTGGTGAAGCCGTAGAGCGACAGCCACAGCGCAGCCTTGACCGCCTCTGGCGTGATCGGGCGGATGGCGCGCTCGGCCAGCACCTCGGAGGCGTAGCGCAGATCGCGCTTGGCCGCCGATTGCCGCGCCTTGACGGCATGGGCGTTGGGAACCGACTTCTCCGCCGGCAGCAGCGCCCGCGCCGCCTCGTTGCCATAGAGATAGCCCGTGCCCGCCTCGGGATCATAGGTGTTGAACACAACGCCGATCGGCGTGGCATTGAGCGTCTCCGCCGCGTGCGCGAAGTCAGCCTCGCTGCGCACCGGGACATATTGCTGCGCCGGCCACAGCCGGTCCGCGAGGGCGTTGAACGGGCCGTCGCGCCAATCCGGCCAGGAGACGAATCGCGCCAGCGCCTCGGCATAGGCGGGACGAAACACGCCGGGATAGCCGAACAGCACTGTGCGCAGCTGCGACGCCGGATCTCTGAGGCGGTCGGAGGACATCAGCTCGTTGCGCAGATCGAGACCCTGAAGCCACGCCGACAGCACCAGGATCTGGCCGGACGTCGCGGTGACGAGATCCGGCGTGACGCCCCAGGCGCGGGCGGTGTCGAGGAAGCCGGCGCCATGGGCGTTCAAGCCGCCCAGCCCAGCCAGCGCAAAGGCCACACGCACGGCTTTCTCCATCAGAAGAGAGAGACCGGAGAACGCTACCTCAGATTGTTTCGGCGACGCAACCGACGGCGAGACACGGCGAATTCGACCATCGAACGAAGCGACGCGCTGCGAACATGATCAATGCTCAGATCCCCACAAAATCCCGGTGATTCGCGGAAGCGTACGGCGGCAAGCGGCGAAAAGCTGCAGCCGGCGGCTGTGAGCCCCCTCCACAACCTCATGTTGCGCGCGTGCAGAATGCTTCACTTATCGACCAATGATTGTCGCAACCCCAAAAAAGTTACATAACTTGGCTGTGCGCGAGGGCAACACTGTTGTCTAGCTGCAATAGTGTGGCAATGATTGGTTAACCATATTGAATTACCTTGGTTAACATGGCCCGCGGCAAACAGCCTTCAGTGTCGCATGCGCTCCCGAAGCAGCCGACGCTGCTCGATTGCTTCCTCGAAGCGCAGGCGAAGCGGACGAAGCGTCGGCGACGCCCCGCCGACGCGGTGACCAGCGCCGATCCCTTGGATCCTGCAAACGACGCTTCGGCTCTCGATGAGGCCGAACAGCCGTCGGCCGAGACCAAGACCGCCCGCGCGGTTTGAGTCCGCGCGGCACGGTTGAGGACCGACACACCGGCCCTCTCGGCTCAGCCGAGGTGCTTGTGGAAGAACGCCGTGGCGCGGCCCCAGGCGAGCTCGGCGGCTCTGCGATCGTGCACGGTCATGCGCTGCTCGTTCACGAAGGCATGCTCGGCATCGTAGCGATAGAGCTCGAGCGACTTGCCGGCGGCCTTCATCGCCTTCTCGAAGCCGTCCACCAGCGCCGGCGTGCACCAATCATCCTTGTTGGCAAAGTGGGCCTGCAGCGGGATCCTGACGTCGGCCGGCTTCGCCGCCTGCTCCGGCGGAATGCCGTAGAACACGACGCCGGCGGCGAGCTCGTCTATCTTGGTCGCGCCGATAATCGTCACCGCGCCACCGAGGCAGAAGCCGGTGAGGCCGACCTTGGCGCCGTTGCGCGCCAGATATTGCGCGGCCCCGCGCACGGTCTGCGTGGTCGCGTCCATGAAGTCGAGCGAGTTCATCTCCCGGCCCGCCGCATCCGTGTCGTGATAGGGCACCACCGTGCCCTTGTAGAGATCGGGCGCCAACGCGTTGAAGCCGGCGAGCGCGAAACGATCGCACATCCCCTTGATCTGGTCCTGCAGGCCCCACCATTCCTGGATGACGACGACGCCCGGCGCATCGGCCTGCGCGGCCTTGGCGAGATAGCCCTTGGCCTCCTGGCCGTCGGGGCGCTTGAAGCTGATGAGTGTGCCCATGTGTTCCTCCGCATTTTCTGATTGGGATGCTCAGGAGCGCGGTTTACCGCAAATCCGTGTCCGGCGCGACGGGAGCAATCGGGTTCGCTTCAACGTGAGAGGATTCGTAGCCGGATGAGCGCAGCGACATCCGGGGTCCTCGCCGGCACTGTTGCGATCCAGGATGTCGCTGCGCTCATCCGGGCTGCGGGCGCTAAACCGGCATCGCGCGCGGCGCGAACAGGATCACGGCCATGCCGGCGAGGCAGATCAGGGCGCCGGCGGCGTCCCACGGATCGGGACGATGGCCCTCGACCAGCCAGCCCCATAGCAGCGCCGCAGTGATATAGATGCCGCCATAGGCGGCGTAGGCGCGGCCAGCGAGCGGGCTGTCGGCCACGGTGAGAAGTGTCGCGAAGCCGGCGAGCGCGGCCATGCCGGGCAACAGCCATAGCGACGACTGCCCGAGCCGCAGCCAAGCCCAGAACGCGAAGCAGCCGCCGATCTCCAGCACGGCGGCGCCGGCGAAGGCGAGAAGTGACGGCATAGGCGAACTCCGTTTTCCCGGCTGCGCTGCGGAAAAGGCCTCCCCTGGCCCGAGCCCAACTAACACAGGGACAACAAAAAAGCCCCCGGAGGGGCTTTTCGTTTTCATCAGAGGTTTCCGATCACCGCTCAATGCGCGGCGGCCCAGACCCGCTTCTTGGTGAAGTACATCAGCCCGGCGAAGATGATCAGGAAGATGAACACCTGGTAGCCGAGGCGCTTGCGCGCTTCCATGTGCGGCTCGGCGGTCCACATCAGGAAGGTCGCGACGTCGTGGGCATACTGCTTCACGGTGGCCGGCGAGCCGTCGTCGAACGTCACCTGGCCGTCGGACAGCGGCGGCGGCATCTTGATCGCATGCCCGGGGAAGTACTTGTTGTAGTACGATCCCTCCGGGATGGTGACGCCGTGCGGCGGGGTTTCTTCATAGCCCTGCAGCAGCGCGTTGATGTAGTTCGGGCCCTGCTCCTGGAACTGGGTGAAGAAGTCGATCAGGAACCAGGGGAAGCCGCGCTTGTATGAGCGCGCCTTGGCCATCAGCGACAGGTCCGGCGGGGCCGCACCGCCATTGGCGGCCCGTGCGGCCTGTTCGTTCGGGAACGGCGACGGGAAGTAGTCGGCCGGCCGGCCCGGACGCTCGAACATGTCGCCAGCGTCGTTGGGACCGTCCTTGATCTTGTACTCGGCCGCGAAGGCGGCGGCCTGCGCCGCCGAGTAGCCGGGGCCACCGGGCTCGGCGAGGTTGCGGAACGCCACGTATTGCAGCGAATGGCAGTTCGAGCAGACTTCCTTGTAGACCTTGAGGCCGCGCTGCACGGCGCCGCGATCGAAGGTACCGAACGGACCGGCGAACGACCAGCTCGCCGACGGCGGGTTCTCCTGGCCTTCGCTGGCACGGGCGTCGCCCATGCTGCCGGCGAGCAGCGACACCGCGGCGGCCAGCGCGATCACGGTCGAGACCATCGGCGCCGCCTTGCGGCCGGACTTGGCCAGCACGTCGTCAGCGATCGAGTTCGGCAGCGGGCGCGGCCGCTCGATGCGCGCGAGCAGCGGCAGCACGATCAGGAAGTAGGCGAAATACAGCACCGTCAGGATGCGGCCGAGCACGACATAGACGCCCTCCGGCGGCTGCGCGCCGAGATAGCCAAGGCCGATGCAGACGACGACGAAGATCCAGAAGAACTGCTTGCCGAGCGGACGGTACTTGTTGGAGCGGGTCTTGGCCGAGTCGAGCCAGGGCAGGAACACCAGCACGATGATCGCCGCGAACATCGCCACGACGCCGGCGAGCTTGTTCGGGATCGAGCGCAGGATGGCGTAGAACGGCAGGTAGTACCATTCGGGCACGATGTGCGCCGGCGTCACCGCCGGGTTGGCCGGGATGTAGTTGTCGGCCTCGCCGAGATAGTTCGGCATGTAGAAGATGAACCAGGAATAGAAGATCAGGAAGCAGGTGGCGCCGAAGAAGTCCTTGATGGTGGCGTAGGGCGTGAACGGCACCATGTCCTTCTCGGTCTTCGGCTCGACGCCGGCCGGGTTGTTCTGGCCGGCGACGTGCAGCGCCCAGACGTGCAGCACGACCACGCCGGCGATCAGGAACGGCAGCAGGTAGTGAAGCGCGAAGAAGCGGTTCAGGGTCGGGTTGCCGACCGAATAGCCGCCCCACAGCAGGGTCACGATGCTCTCGCCGAAATACGGCACGGCCGAGAACAAATTGGTGATGACGGTGGCGCCCCAGAAGCTCATCTGGCCCCACGGCAGCACGTAGCCCATGAAGCCCGTCGCCATCATCAAGAGATAGATGATGACCCCGAGGATCCAGAGCACCTCGCGCGGCGCCTTGTATGACCCGTAATAGAGACCGCGGAACATGTGGATGTAGACGGCGAGGAAGAACATCGACGCGCCGCAGGCATGCATGTTGCGCAGCAGCCAGCCGTAGTTCACGTCGCGCACGATCAGTTCGACCGACTTGAAGGCCAGGTCGGCATGCGGCGTGTAGTGCATCGCCAGGATGACGCCGGTGACGATCTGGACACCCAGCATCATCGAGAGGATGGCGCCGAACGTCCACCAATAGTTCAGGTTCCGCGGCGTCGGATAGGCAACGAAGGACGAGTGGACCAGGCCGATGATCGGAAGTCTTTGCTCGAGCCACTTCAAGGCGGGGTGGCTCGGCTGGTAGTCAGAAGGTCCACTCATGATGCGTTCCTGAAGAAATTATCTTGCACGATCGAGCGTGAGCTGAAGACGAACGTCCGCTCAGCCGATCTGGATCTTGGTGTCGGAAACGAACTGATAGGGCGGGACGGGAAGGTTGAGCGGCGCCGGCCCCTGGCGCACGCGGCCGGAAGCATCGTACTGGGAGCCGTGGCACGGGCAGAAGAAGCCGTCGTAGTTGCCTTCATGGGCGATCGGGATGCAGCCGAGATGGGTGCAGATGCCGATCACGACCAGCCACTGCTC
The DNA here is from genome assembly GCF_032381555.1 of Bradyrhizobium sp. SZCCHNPS1003. NCBI lineage: Bacteria > Pseudomonadati > Pseudomonadota > Alphaproteobacteria > Hyphomicrobiales > Nitrobacteraceae > Bradyrhizobium > Bradyrhizobium sp. SZCCHNPS1003. The sequence continues at coordinate 96,119 of NZ_JAUHIU010000023.1, read as the reverse complement.
GTGGCCGTCCTTGGTGCGGGACTGGTCGGTCGCCGGATCGATCAGGCTCGACACGGGAACCTTACGGACCTCCTCGACCTGCTTCTTGGTGCGGTGGGAGATGTAGATCGGCTTGCCGCGCCAGAACACCTTGATGTCCTGACCTTCGGCGACCGGAGAGAGGTCGACCTCGATCGGCGCGCCGGCCGCGATGGTCGAGGCATCGGGATTCATCTGGGAGATGAAGGGCCACAGGGCGGCCACACCACCGACCGCTGCGGTCGCGCCCGTGGCGACGAAAAGAAAATCCCGGCGTGTCGGATGATCCGCAGTAGACGCTGTCACGATTCCAACCCTTTCTTCGTTGCAGCCGGTGGAACCGCCCCGCTCGACGTCTTGGATCTCGGCGTTGGAGATCACGTGACCGGGAGATCCTGCCGGCGCCCGCGTCCCCCGCGGCGGCAGAAAACGGCTCGCTCCACCGCCCCTGGGGAACAAGCCGTCCAGAATCGTTCTATTGGCACCCTTGCGATACGAGCGCAAGCCCGCTATCGGCCCTGCAGCACGCCATGCACCAATTCCCGCGCAGGAAGCGGACTTTCCGCCTCAGTCTTAAGACCAATTCGCATGCAGATCGCGCTCTATCAACCCGACATTCCGCAGAACACCGGAACGATCCTGCGGCTGTGCGCCTGCCTCGGGCTCGCGGCCCACATCATCGAGCCGGCCGGCTTTCCGGTGTCGGACCGGCAGTTCCGCCGCGCCGGCATGGACTATCTGGACCAGTTGAATTGGCGGCGCCACGACTCATGGCACGCGTTCGAGGCCTGGCGGGCGGCGGCGGGCCATCGCCTGCTGCTGCTGACGACCAAGGCCGCGATCTGCTATCTCGACTTCAGCTACGGCGCGGACGACATCCTGCTGCTCGGGCGCGAGAGCGCCGGCGTGCCGGAGGCCGTGGCGGAGGTCGCCGATGCGCGGCTGCGGATTCCGCTGCAGCCCGGGCTGCGCTCGCTGAACGTGGCGATGGCGGCGGCGATGGCCGCCGGCGAGGCGCTGCGCCAAACCGGACAATTTGTCCAAATGCAATCTGCGCAAGGAGCCGAAGGGTGAGCTACGCGGTGAAGGAAATCTTCATGACCCTGCAGGGCGAAGGCGCCCAGGCGGGCCGCGCCGCGGTGTTCTGCCGCTTCGCCGGCTGCAACCTGTGGAGCGGACGCGAGGCCGACCGCGCAACCGCGACGTGCCGGTTCTGTGACACCGATTTCGTCGGCACCGACGGCACGCTCGGGGGCCGCTATGACAGCGCCGATCTCGCCGAGGCGATTGCCGGGCAATGGACAGGCGGTGCCGCCGACCGCTATACGATCCTCACCGGCGGCGAGCCGCTGCTGCAGGTCGATGCCGACCTGATCACGGCGCTCCACGCCCGCGGCTTCGCGGTCGGGATCGAGACCAACGGCACGCTCATTCCGCCCGACGGCATCGACTGGATCTGCGTCAGCCCGAAAGCGGGCACCGAGCTGAAGCTGCGGCAGGGCCATGAGCTGAAGCTGGTCTATCCGCAGGACGGCGCCGGGCCGGAGCGGTTCGAAGGCCTCGCCTTCGAGCGTTTCTCGCTGCAGCCGATGGACGGGCCCGACGCGGCCGCGAACACGGCGCGCGCGATTCAATACTGCCAGCATCATCCGCAATGGCGGCTCAGCCTGCAGACGCACAAGATGATCGGCATCAGATAGGGATTGTGACTGACACGATGTGGGAATTGACCAAGTCGTTCACCTTCGAGGCCGCGCATACGCTGCCGATTACGACGCTCGGCGAAGCCAGCCAGGAAATCCACGGCCATTCCTTCCGCGCCGAGGTGACGGTGCGCGGCGATGCGACCAATCCCGAGACCGGCATGGTGGTGGATTTCGGCGTGCTGACGCAGCGCTTGAGCGAGATCCAGGCCATGCTCGACCACAAGTTCCTGAACAAGATCGAGGCGATCGGGCTGCCGACGCTCGAGAACCTGTCGCGCTTCATCTATGAGCGCGTCCGCTCCATCGGCCATGTCACCAAGGTCAGCGTCCACCGCGACAGCTGCCGCGAGACCTGCACCTATTTTGGCCCGCAGGGCTGATCGCTTATGGTAGTAGCCAGGTGTAGCGACATGAGCGGTCCCACCCTCCCCTCCAGGGGAGGGTGAAAGAAACGCGCCCCGGGGAAAACTGCCATGACCACTGCCGCCATCGAGGATCGCAAGGCCCGCGCCCGCGCCTGGTTCGAGAGCCTGCGCGACCAGATCTGCGCGGCGTTCGAGCGGCTCGAGGACGAGGCGCCGGCCGCCCTCTATCCACGTCAGGCCAGCCGCTTCGTGCGCACGCCGTGGGAGCGCACCGATCATGCCGGCGGCCCGGGCGGCGGCGGCGTCATGAGCATGATGCACGGCCGGCTGTTCGAGAAAGTCGGCGTGCACTGCTCCACCGTGCATGGCGAGTTCGCGCCCGAATTCCGCAGCCAGATCCCGGGCGCCGCCGAGGATCCGCGGTTCTGGGCCTCGGGCATCTCGCTGATCGCGCATCTGTGGTCGCCGCACGTGCCGGCGGTGCACATGAACACCCGCTTCGTCGTGACCACGAAGGCCTGGTTCGGCGGCGGCGCCGACCTGACGCCGGTGCTCGACCGCCGCCGCACTCAGGAAGACCCGGATACGCTCGCCTTCCACGCCGCGATGAAGAGCGCCTGCGATGCGCATGCGGCGGTCGCGTCGTACGACAAGTACAAGCGCTGGTGCGACGAGTACTTCTATCTGCCCCATCGCAAGGAGCCGCGCGGCATCGGCGGCATCTTCTACGACCATCACGATTCCGGCGACTGGGAGGCCGATCTCGCCTTCACCCAGGATGTTGGCCGCGCCTTCCTGAAGGTCTATCCGGAGTTGGTCCGCCGTAATTTCGGCGCGCCTTGGACCGACGCGGACCGCGAGGAGCAGTTGATCCGGCGCGGCCGCTATGTCGAATTCAACCTGCTTTATGACCGTGGCACCACATTTGGGCTGAAAACCGGCGGCAATGTCGACTCGATCCTGTCCTCGATGCCGCCCGAAGTGAAATGGCCCTGAAACCTTCAGCCCCGCCGCCGCGTACCCAGGAGATGACCGCTCCCCTGCCCCGCGCCATGCTGATCGACATGGACGACACCATCCTGTCGGCCTATGGCCGGCCCGAGATCGCGTGGAACATCGTCGCCACCGAATTTGCCGACGAGCTGGCGCCGCATACCTCGCAGGAGGTGGCGGCCGCGATCCTCTCCTCGGCGCGCAGCTTCTGGTCGGTCGCCGGCGCCGAATGGCGGATGAAGCTGATCCAGGCCCGCCAGGAGGTGGTCAAGGGCGGCTTCGCGGCGTTGATCGCCGCAGGCCCGGCGCTGCCGATCGAGCTTGCGATCCGCATCGCCGACCGCTTCACCGCCTATCGCGACGAGCAGATGTTCATCTTTCCCGGCGCGCATGAGGCGATCGACGCATTCAAGGCGCGCGGCGTCCGGCTGGCGCTCGTGACCAACGGCGAGGCCGGCCAGCAGCGCGCCAAGATCGAGCGCTTCGCGCTGGCGCACCGCTTCGACCACATCCAGATCGAGGGCGAGCACGGCTTCGGCAAACCCGAGGAGCGCGCCTATTGGCACGCGATGGAGCGGCTCGGCGTCGGCCCCGAAGACACCTGGATGATCGGCGACAATCTCGAATGGGAGATCGTGGCGCCACAGCGGCTCGGCATCTATTCGATCTGGATCGACGTCCATGGCGACGGCCTGCCGGAAGGCACCGATGTCAAGCCCGACCGCATCATCCGCTCGCTGACCGAGCTCGTGCCGGCCTGAAGCCTGGTGATCGATGCCAGAGCGCCGGCCCGTCAGGACCGGCGCTCTGTCGTATCCGGATCAGGCCGGACGCTCGGCGACGTTGGGGCGCCATTTGATCAGGCGGCTCTCCACGAGGTCGAGCAGCGCGTCGATGCACAGCACGAAGATCGCCAGGATGAAGATGCCGGCGAACACGCCGACCGCATCGAAATTGCCTTCGGCCTGCGCGATCAGATGGCCGAGCCCGGCGGACGAGCCGAGATATTCGCCGATGATGGCGCCGACCACCGCAAAGCCGACCGAGGTGCGCAGCGACGACAGGATCCAGCTCGCAGCCGCCGGGAAGTAGACGTGACGCAGCAGCTCCGAGCGCCGGGCGCCGAGGATGCGGGCATTCGCCAGCACCACCGGGTTGACCTCGCGCACGCCCTGCAGCGCGTTGAAGAAGGTGACGAAGAACACCAGGGTCACCGCAAGCGCCACCTTCGACCACAGGCCAAGGCCGAGCCATAGCACGAAGATCGGCGCCAGCACCACGCGCGGCACGGCGTTGAGCGCCTTGATGAAGGGATCGAGGATGCGCGCCGCGGAATGGTTGAGGCCGAGCCAGACGCCGGCGGTGACGCCGAGTCCGGTGCCGATGATGTAGCCGAGGATCGTCTCGGTCAGCGTCGTCGAGACATGCGCGTAGAAGCTCTGCGCCGACAGCCAGGCAAACACCTGCTTGAGCACCGCCAGCGGCGCCGGGAAGAAGAACGGATCGATGACGCCATAGGTGACGCCGGCCTGCCAGCCGCCGACGATGACGATCAGCAACGCGAGCTGGATGAGGCGTTCAGTCATGGCGGGCATAGCTCTTCTCCACTTCCCCGCGCAGCGAGGCCCAGATGTTGCGATAGAGATCGGTGAAGCGCGGATCGAGCTTGATCTCGGCCACGTCGCGCGGCCGCTCCAGGTCGACCGGGAAACTGTCGATGACCCGCGAGGCCGGTCCCGAGGCCAGAACGACGACGCGATCCCCCAGCGCGATGGCCTCCTCGAGATCGTGGGTGATCATGACCACCGCGCGCTTCTCCTCCTGCCACAGCCGCAGCAGCTCGTTCTGCATCAGATGGCGGGTGTGGATGTCGAGCGCCGAGAACGGCTCGTCCATCAGGATGACCTTCGGCCCATGGATGAGCGCCTGAGCCATCTGCACGCGCTTGCGCTGGCCGCCGGAGAGCTGGTGCGGATAGCGGTGCTCGAAGCCCTTCAGCCCGACCTTGACGAGCCAGGCCATTGCGCGCTCATGGCGCTCACGGGCCGACACGCCGCGGAACAGCGGGCCGAGCTCGACATTCTCGATCGCGGTCTTCCACGGCAGCAAGGCATCCTGCTGGAACAGATAGCCGATGTTGCCCTGGACACCGCGCACCGGCTGGCCATCGATGGCGATGCTGCCGGCGCTCGGCTTCAAGAGGCCCGCGATCGCGTTGAGGATGGTGCTCTTGCCGCAGCCGGTCGGACCGGCAATGGCGAGAAACTCGCCATCGGCGACCGTGAGGTTCACGTCCCTGACGGCGGTGTAGTTGCCGAAGGACATGGTGACCTGATTGATCTCCACCATGTTCCTGGCGCTGCGGCACTGGACCATCGGGTCCAGGTCCTTGACGACGGCGAGTGCCATTGTTTCCCTCCCGATCAGTTCGAGACGCTCTGCGCCTTCACGGCGAAGGCGTTGGTGTAGGTCTTGGCGAGGTCGATCGACGTCGCATCCACCTTGTCGTTGAAGCTCTTGAGGACGAGCAGCGGCGTCTGCACGTCGGTCTCGTCGAACTGACCATCCCTGGAGAAGATCGCCTTGGCCTTCTCGACCGCTTTCGTATAGGTCTGCTTCTCGCCGGAGATGAAATCGTTCGGCAGCACCGCGACGATCTCCTCGGCGCTGTGCGTGGCGATCCAGCGCAGCGCCTTGACCATGGCGTTGGTGATCTTCTGGACCGTGCCCGGGTTCTTGGCGATGTACTGCTGTGTCGCGTAGAGCACGGAGGTCGGATAGATGCCGCCATAGACCTGCTTGGCGCCCTCGTCGCTTCGCGCATCGATCAGAATCTTGCCGATCCCCTTCTGCTCGACATAGGTCGCGGCCGGATCGTAGTTCACCAGCAGATCGATCTTGCCCTGCTCCAGCGCGGCCACGGCAGCGGCCCCTGATCCGACGCCGATCAGATACACGCTCTCGGCGGGAATCTTGTTCTGCTTGAGATAATAGCGGACGAAGAAGTCCGAGGATGAGCCGGGGGCGGTGATGCCGATCTTGGCGCCCTTGATGGTCTCCGGCCTGGCCGGGTCGAACGTCGCAGCCTTGCCACCGGCCAGCACCAGACCGGAATTGCGCGACAGCAGCACGAAGCCGACGACCGACTTGTTCTGCGACTGCATCTGGATGGTGTGGTCGTAGAAGCCGACGGCGACATCGGTCGATCCGGCGACCAGCGCCTGCAGCGTCTTGGAGCCGCCGGAGGCGAAATTCTCCACGGTGACGTCGAGCCCCTCCTTCTGGAACAGGCCAAGGCCCACCGCGACCGGAAACGGCAGGTTGTTCAGATTGTACGAGCCGACGCTGATGCGCACGGGCTCGGCGGCGGCCGAGCCGCAGATTGCGACAGCCGCAGTGACGGCGAGCATGAGACGACGCATGTGACTTCCTCCCTTGTTATCGATGTCGATTGAGTCCGGACGGCGCGTGCGCTCAGGCGGCGTGTACCATCCGTGTCGTGGGCTTTGCGAACACGCAGCCTTCGAACAGCCTGCGGGCGGTCCGCAAAATCCCAGCCACGATCCGGCCATCGCGCTCCTGCAGCTTGACGTCGATATGGCCCATCGGGTGCTCGATGCCGATGACCGCAGGCGCGACCTGCAGCCCAGCGAGGCGCGCGCTCACCGTGTCCGCCACGATCAGCGAGGTGGCGATGCCGACGGCGCCGGTGGTGGCAAGCGACGGGTGGCAATCGTGCGGCATGAAATAGCGGGCCGACACGTGGCCGCCATGCACCGCGGGGGCGAGCAGCACCGGCTTGGGAATGACACGGTCGCGGACGTCGCCGAGTCCCATGCGCCCGCCGGCCGCCACGCGCAGCCGCTCAAGCCGCTCCAGCAGCGCCGTGTTCGCACTCAACGCGGCGGCGCTCTCATAACCGGTCACTCCGAGATCCTCCGCACGCACGATCATCATCGGCATCGCGCAGTCGATCAGCGTGACGTCGACATCGTCGATCGTCTCATTGGCCTCGCCGGTCGGAAACATCTCGTCCATCCGGTTGGCCGCATCGAGAAAGGTCAGCGCAATCGGCGCCGCTCGCCCTGGGACACCGTCGATCGACGCGTCGCCGAGATACGACACTTTGCCGTTGGGGGTCGGCACCTCGGCCTCGATCAGCTGGCACGTATTGACGTTGTGGATGCGGACCAGCGTCGCCGGACCTTTCGCCGGCACCAGCCCCGCCTCGATGGCGAAAGGTCCGACCGCGGCAAGCATGTTGCCGCAATTGGGCGAGGTATCGACCAGTTGCTGATCGATCCGCACCTGCGCGAACAGATAATCCACGTCGGCGCCGGGCACGCTGGCCGGCCCGACGATGGCGACCTTGCTCGTGACCGGATTGCCGCCGCCGATGCCGTCGATCTGCAGCGGATGACCGGAGCCCATGACCGAGAGCAGAATCTCATCTCGCCGGACCGGATCGCTCGGCAGGTCCGACGCCAGGAAAAAGGGCCCCTTCGACGTTCCGCCTCGCATCAGGACGCACGGTATCGAGATCAGATCGTTCATGCCGGCCTCAGTTATGTCAATTTCGTATCAATCTACGTTACTGTTGCGTATACTGAGCTGAGATCGATCTTTGAAATGCAAAGAATTGCGGTATTGATGCATGATTAACATCAATTGTGAGATCCTAGACCTCCGGGCCTTCCTGAGCGTCTCGGATCTGGAGAGCTTTCATCGGGCCGCCGAGGCCCTGAACCTCTCGCAGCCGGCATTGAGCCGGCGCATCCAGAAGCTGGAGGGCGCGATCGGCGCGCCGCTCCTGGAGCGCACGACGCGTCACGTCGCGCTGACGGCGCTCGGCGCCGAGCTGGTGCCGCTCGTGCGGCGTATGATCGAGGAGTTCGACGGCTCGCTGTTTGCTGTGCGTGACAGCGGCCTCAATCGCGGAGGCCTCGTCACCATCGCCTGCCTGCCGACCGCGGCGTTCTACTTCCTGCCGTCGGTCATCCGCGAGTTCAACGATCAATATCCCAACATCCGCTTTCGCATTCTCGACCTGCCTGCCACCGATGGGCTGCAGGCCGTCGAGCGTGGCGAGGTCGAGTTCGGCATCAACCTGATGGGAGCATCGGACCCCGAGCTGATCTTCGACCGTCTGGTCGAGGATCCCTTCGTGCTCGCCGCGCGCAAGGATCACCCGCTCGCCGCGATGGCGACGGTCGGCTGGGGCGATCTCGAGCCCTACCCTCTGATCACCGTACACCGGTCCAGCGGCAACCGGACCCTGCTCGATGCCGCGCTCGCCAAATCAGCGATCAAGCTGCGCTGGTTCTACGAGGTGACGCATCTCTCCACGTCGCTTGGACTCGTCGAGGCCGGGCTTGGCATCTCGGTTCTTCCGAAGATGGCGACACCGCAGAGCGATCATCCCTTCCTCGTCACGCGCCCCATCCTCAATCCCGAGATCTCACGCACCATCGGCGTCGTGCGCCGCAGAACCGGCACGATGTCGCCTGCGGCGGAGCGTTTCCTGAAGATGCTGATCGGCCGCTGGGGGCGGACGTAGAGGCCGAGCAGCACAGCAGGTAGCCTGACGCCGAAGGGCTATCCCGCCGGCAACAGGTGCCGCAGCGCCGACGCGATCATCACGCCGCCGCCGGTGATCACGGCGGCGTCGAGGATGGCGGCGTGGATGTGCACCGGCATGCGGGCGACGAAGGCCTTGGCGAGGAACGCGCCCGGCACCGCGACCGCGCCGATCAGGAGCGCAAAGGCCAGCACCTGCGCCGTGACCACGCCGGCCAAACCAAACACCGAGATCTTGATGACGCCCGTCGCCACCGAGATCATCGCGTCGGTGGCGATGACCGCGGCGCCTTCCAGGCCCGCCGCCATCAGCAGCGACAGCAGGATCACGCCGGAGCCGGAGGTGCCGCCGACCAGCACGCCATAACCGACTGCTCCGGCGGCAAGCCCGCCATTGCCGATCCTGACCTCGCGCTTGCGCAGGATCCGCCGCAGCGGGACGCTCATGATCAGCATGGTGCCGATCACGAACGCCGCGCCGGCATTGGTCAGTCGCGTGTAGCCGTAGGCACCGAGCGCGGTCGTGAGCGCCGCCGCGGCGATGACGATGCCGGCCCGGGTGCGATCGGCATGCTGGAGGTAGGCGGCGACGCGGCTGAGGTTGGTGAGGATCGCCGAGATCGCGATGATCGGCACGACGGGTTCGGCGCCGACCATCGGCACCAGCACGAGCGGCATGAGAGCGCCGGTGCCGTAGCCGGCAAGACCACCGATGATCGAAGCGAATAGAGCGACGGAAGCGACGAGCAGGAGTTGCAGGAGCGAGATGTCGGCAAAGCCTGCCAGAAAATTCATGAACGTCCGTCGCGGTTGACACGCGCCGCCGCCTGATCGGCGATCGCGTTCAGCGATGCCTCGTCGAGCGGAAAGTCCGCAGCTAACCAGGCATCCTCTGCGAGGGTGAGCACATGACCGAGAAGCGGTCCCTCCGCAACCCCGCGCGCGATGAAATCGGCCGCCTTCAACGGCAATTTCGGCGGCGTGAAGCGCTGCGGCAACAGCGCACGCTCGCGCCAGCTCCGGTCGTCGCGATCGCGCGCCCGCGCCCAGCCGAGCATCAGGCGGTCGCGATAGACGGTCTCGCCGAGACGATACAGCAGACGCCGGACTCGCGCCTCGTCGGCGGATGCGAACCGCCACCAGCGATGGCCCATGCCGTCCAGCGCCTTGGTCTCGGCATTGGAGAGCTTCAGTCTGACGCCGAGACGGCGCGCATCCTCGGTCACGGCGACCGCGAGCGCCGCGAGACGGCGGACCGCGCTCGGCGAAAGCCCCAGTTCGCGCTCGATGCCGATCATCGCGGCGAACGGACCGAGATAGGCGACGCCGCCGAGGATCGCCGTCAGCAACCCGCCATCCGCCATCGCCGTGATCGCGCCGACCGCGCCGTCGGTGACGAGCAGTTTCAGCATCTCCATGCGCACTCGCTCGGCGGACAATGCGGCGAGGCCGGCGCGGCCGGCGATGCAGGCCAGATAGCCCTCGCGGTCGGGGACGCCGTGGCCGAATGCCGAATGGATGCGGAAGAAGCGCAGGATGCGCAGATAATCCTCGGCGATGCGCTGGGCGGGATCGCCGATGAAGCGCACGCGGCGTTGGGCGATGTCGGCGAGACCACCGACGTGATCATGCACCACGCCGTCCGGCCCGACGGACAGCGCATTGATGGTGAAGTCGCGCCGGTGCGCGTCGCCGACCCAGTCGCGGCCGAACTCGACCTTGGCCTTGCGGCCGAAGGTCTCGGTGTCCTCGCGCAGGGTCGTGACCTCGAATGGATGCCCCTCGAGCACGAGGGTCACGGTGCCATGGTCGATGCCGGTCGGCACGCTCTTGATCGACGCCGCCTTGGCGCGCCGGAGCACCTCCGCCGGCAGCGCCGTGGTCGCGATGTCGATGTCGCCGATGGCGATGCCGAGCAGCGCATTGCGCACGGCGCCGCCGACCACCCGCGCCTCCTCGCCGTCGCAATTGAGCAGCGCGAGCACGCGCGCGGCGGGACCGGACGAGAGCCAGGGCGCATGCAGCACCCGCGCGCCGATCATTTCTCGACCCCTGGAACGAGCCTGCCGTTCTCGACATGAGCGGGGATATAGGTCGAACGCGGCGGCGCGCCGGAGAACTCGGCGAGCAGGACCAGACTTGCAATCACCAACACCAGCGCCGCCACCGTCAATTTTGTGATCAGATGAAAGGGCCAGTTGACAGGCACCAACAGCCCCGATTTGGTCGCGAGCAAGAACAACACATAAACCGCAAAAGGAATGAGGAAAATTCCGATTTCCGTCAACACGCCACGGATCATGGCTGACAGACCCGCTCGTACAAAACCCGAAGGATACCCGCTGTAGCGCCCCATATGTAGCGCTCGGCGAACGGCATCGCGTAATACAAACGCTCCATGCCGCGAAACTCCTTGGAATGCAGCTGATGATTGGCGGGGTCCATCAGGAAGGCCAGCGGCACCTCGAAGGCGTCGTCGACCTCGCCCTCGTTGATCTTGAGCGTGAATCCGGGCCGCACCCGCGCCACCGTGGGCAGGATGCGGAAGCCGAAGGCGGTGCCGTAGACGTCGAGATAGCCGATCGGGTCGACGAAGCTGCGGTCGAGCCCGACCTCCTCTTCGGCCTCGCGCAGGGCGGCATCGAGCGGCGAGGCATCGGTGACGTCTATCTTGCCGCCGGGAAAGGCGATCTGCCCGGCATGGCTCGAGAGGTTCGGCGAGCGCTGGGTCAAAAGGACCGTCGGCTCGGGATGGTCGACCACCGGGATCAGCACCGCCGCGGGGCGGATGGGCTGCTCGCGGGAGATGATCTCGAGCATGCGGTCGGTGCCGGAATCTCCGCTGGCCGGAATGACATCCGGATCGAGCAGGGCCTGCGGAACGTCGAAGCGCAACCGCGCGCGGCCCCGCGCGAAGAAATCGGCTGAACTGAGCCCAGCGGTCCCGTTCCTCACCATGGGCTGGTTCAAAGCGCCGCCCTCACCTGTTCTGCATCGGCCATGGGGAAGAACGCGCCGCCCGACCCCACGCCGAACATGACACGCCCATCGATCATCCGCTCCTCACCCATGTCAACAAGCTCGTAGTACAGCGCCCGCGTCACCTTGGCCCAGAGATCGGCTCGCACATGCAGATAGGGCGTCAGGCCGCCGCTCTCGCCAGGCTCGAAGCGCAGCCGGTGCTCGGCATCGCACGCGACCCAGTCGTCGACATTGGTGCGGAAATGCAGCAGCGGCCCGCGCGCATCGCTCTCCGTCCGCATTTCTACGGCCGTGAAGGGGGCATCATCGACGCGGATGCCGACCTTCTCCACCGGCGTGACCAGGAAATAGCGATCACCCTCGCGCTTGAGGATCGTCGAGAACAGCCGGACCAGCGCAGGCCGCCCGATTGGCGTGCCCATGTAGTACCAGCTACCATCACCGGCGATTCGCATGTCGAGATCGCCGCAGAATGGCGGATTCCACAAATGCACCGGCGGCAGTCCCTTTGCGGATGTGCCAGCCTGCGTTGCCGCCGACGTCAGCCGATCGAGTCCGTTGTCGGTGGTCTGCCCTTGCTTCGCCATGGTTTGCCTTGAGTTTGCGTCCACCTTGGCACGATTGGTGCAAGATTCCATCGCCGTCGTCTGTGCAAAAGTTCCTGGCGGCCCTGCAGGTCATGTAAGGTCGCCATAACGTGATGCCGTCAATACCCCGTAATGCCGATAATATGGGGATAGTTTAACTCAACGAATACAGCGCCTTCGCATAGGTTGGCATCCGTGTCCCGGCAAACTGGAGCGGAACGTCCGTCCGAAAGTTCAAGATGCGGGGCAGAAGGAGCGATGGGAATGGCTGAGAGTGCCGAGAAGCTCGAGGATGCGATCGTCCGGTCGGCCGAACAGGTCTCCGGCCAGATCCGAGCGGCAAAGGATGCGATCTCCAGCGTCATCTTCGGCCAGGACCGCGTGGTGGAAAACACGCTGGTGACCATCCTGTCCGGTGGCCACGCGCTGCTGATCGGCGTCCCCGGCCTCGCCAAGACCAAGCTGGTCGAGACCTTGGGCGTGACGCTCGGCCTCGATGCCAAGCGCATCCAGTTCACGCCGGACCTGATGCCGTCGGACATTCTCGGCGCCGAGGTGCTCGACGAGAGCGCCGGCGGCAAGCGCTCGTTCCGCTTCATCGCCGGCCCGGTGTTCGCGCAACTGCTGATGGCGGATGAGATCAACCGCGCCAGCCCGCGCACGCAGTCGGCATTGCTGCAAGCCATGCAGGAGCAGCACATCACGGTTGCAGGCGCCCGTCATGACCTACCGAAGCCCTTCCATGTGCTCGCGACCCAGAATCCGCTGGAGCAGGAAGGAACCTATCCGCTTCCCGAAGCCCAGCTCGACCGCTTCCTGATGGAGATCGACGTCGACTATCCGGATCGCGACGCCGAGCGCCGCATCCTGTTCGAGACCACCGGTGCCGAAGAGAGCGGCGCCAAGGCCGCGATGACCGCAGACGCGCTGATCGCTGCGCAGCGGCTGGTGCGCCGGCTGCCGGTCGGCGATTCCGTGGTCGAGGCGATCCTGTCGCTGGTGCGGTCCGCCCGCCCCGGCCCGGAGGCCGGCGACGCCGGCAAGCTGATCGCCTGGGGCCCGGGTCCGCGCGCCAGTCAATCATTGATGCTCGCGGTGCGCGCCCGCGCCTTGCTCGACGGCCGCCTCGCTCCCTCGATCGACGACGTGCTCGATCTCGCCGAGCCCGTGCTCAAGCACCGCATGGCGCTCACCTTCCCGGCCCGCGCCGAGGGACGCACCATTCCGGACGTGATCCGGCAACTGAAGAGCCGGATTGGCTGATGGCCGCAGCGACAGGGCACGCCGACAAGGAGATTCTCGCAATCCGGCGTGCCGATGGCGAAAGCCGGACGTTGGCATCGTCGCTGCCGCGGCTGGTACTGGAAGCGCGCCAGATCGCCGCCAACGTGATCCATGGTCTGCATGGCCGTCGCCGCGCCGGCTCCGGCGAAAGCTTCTGGCAGTACCGCCGCTTCGTCTCCGGTGAGCCGTCGCAGCGCGTCGACTGGCGCCGCTCCGCGCGCGACGATCATCTCTACGTCCGTGAGCAGGAATGGGAGGCCGCGCACACCGTGTGGATCTGGCCGGACCGCTCGCCGTCGATGGCGTTCGCGTCGAAGGGCGCCCGCGACAGCAAGCTCGAGCGCGCCCTGATCGTGACCTTCGCCCTGGCCGAGTTGCTGGTGGCCGGCGGCGAACGCGTCGGCATTCCCGGCCTGATCAATCCGACCGGGAGCCGCAACGTGATCGACCGCATCGCGCAGGCGATGCTGCATGATGAGACGATCAGGCCGAGCCTGCCGCCCTCCTTCGTGCCGTCCGCGCTCGCCGAGATCGTCGTGCTGTCGGATTTCTGGTCACCGATCTCCGAGATCAGCACCATGCTCGCCGGCCTGTCCGCGTCGGGTGCGCACGGCACGATGGTCCAGGTGGTCGATCCCGCCGAGGAGACCTTCCCCTATTCCGGCCGCGTCGAGTTCGTCGAGCCGGAGGGCGGCGAGGTCATCACGGCCGGCCGCGCCGAGAGCTGGGCGCAGGACTACGTCGCCCGCGTGGCGCTGCACCGCGACCAGATCCGCGCCGAGACCGGCAAGCTCGACTGGCTGTTCACAACCCACACCACCAGCCGCTCGGCCGCCGAGCTGCTGCTGTTCCTGCATGCCGGTATGACCACGGCCAAAGGTAGCGCGCGCGGCGGCGTCAAAGTGGGCGCTGGCCCCGGAGGGCTCGGCGCATGATGGGCCTGCCGCTGTCGTTCGCCGAACCCTTGCTGCTGACCGGGCTCATCAGCCTGCCGGTGCTGTGGTGGCTGCTGCGGGTGATGCCGCCGCGGCCGCGCCGCATCGAGTTTCCGCCGACCCGGCTGTTGTTCGACATCACGCCCAAGGAAGAGACGCCGTCGCGCTCGCCCTGGTGGCTGACCCTGCTGCGGCTGATCGCGGCGGCGCTGGTGATCTTCGCCGCGGCCGGTCCGATCTGGAATCCGCGCACCGAGGCCGTCGGCAGCAAGGCGCCGCTTGTGCTTTTGCTCGACGACAGCTGGAGCGCGGCGGCGAGCTGGGACACGCGTATCAGGGCCGCCGACGAGATCATCGCCAATGCCGATGCCGACCGCCGCGGCGTCGCGCTGATGCCGCTGTCGGAGCCCGCACGCGACCTCACCTTGATGCCAGCCGGCGCGGCGCGCGTCGCGCTGCGCCAGATCGCGCCCAAGGCCTACACGACCGAGCGCGCCGATGCGCTGCCGCAGCTCGATCGCTTCCTGAAAGCGACGGGCGATGCCGAGATCATGTGGTTCTCCGACGGCGTCGATCCCGGCCGCGGCAGCGAGTTTGTCACCGGCCTTGCCAAGACCATCGGCGATCGCAGCCTGACGGTGTTCGAAGGCGGCACCCTGTCGCCGCTGGCGCTTGCGGGCGCCGAGAACGCCGCGGCCAAGATGACCGTGAAGGTGCTGCGCGCCGATCTCTCGGTTCCGGGCGGCATTGTGCGCGCGCTCGACGCCAAGGGCTCGCCGCTCGGCGAAGCGCAGTTCGGCTTCGCCGCCGGTGCGCACGACGCCGAGGCGAGCTTCGATCTTCCGGTCGAGCTGCGCAATGACATCACCCGGCTCGAGATCGCCGGCGAGCGCTCCGCAGGCGCCGTGCAACTGCTCGACAAGCGCTGGCGGCGGCGTGCGGTCGGCATCGTCTCCGGCGCCACCAGCGACACCGCGCAACCGCTGCTCGCGCCGACCTTCTATCTGACGCGCGCGCTGGCGCCGTTCGCCGATCTCCGCCTCGGTGATCGCGGCGCTCCGCAGCAGGTCATCACGCAGTTCCTCGACCAGAAGGTGCCGATGATCGTGATGGCCGACGTCGGCACGCTGTCGCCGGAGCTGCGCGACCGTCTCAACGGCTGGATCGAGAATGGCGGCGTGCTGGTGCGCTTCGCCGGCCCGCGCCTGGCGCAGGGCGACGACGATCTCGTGCCGGTCAAGCTGCGCCGCGGCGGCCGCACCCTGGGCGGCAGCCTGACCTGGGAGAAGCCGCAACACCTGGCCGCGTTCGCCGCCGACGGCCCGTTCGCCGGCATCACCGTCCCGAAGGACGTGACGGTCAATCGCCAGGTCCTCGCCGAGCCCGACGCCGTGCTGGCGACCAAGAGCTGGGCCTCGCTGGAGGACGGCACGCCGCTCGTCACCGGCGAGCATCGCGGCAAGGGCCTGATCGCGCTGTTCCACGTCAGCGCCGACATGCGCTGGTCCGATCTGCCGATGTCCGGCGCCATGGTGGAGATGCTCCGCCGCATCGTCGACATGTCCGGCTACACCTCGACGCCGGGCCCTGGTCCCGCGGGTGAGACCGCCAAGGCCACGCTGGCGCCGCTGCACATCCTCGACGGCTTCGGCGCCTTCGGACCGCCGCCTTCGACCGCCAAGCCGCTGCCGGCGGATTTCAACGACCGGGCTTCGCTGGATCATCCACCCGGATTCTATGGCCCAGCCGAGGGACCCACCGCAGTGAACACGCTCAGCCCCGCCGATCGCATTCTGCAGCTCGACACGTCGACGCTGCGCGCCAAGCGTGCCAGCTACACCACCGCCGAGCCGCGCGATCTCCGGGGCATCCTGCTGTCGACCGCACTGCTGCTGTTCCTGATCGACGCGGTCATCGTCGCCCTGCTCGGCGGCGTGCTGGCCTCGCTCGCGCGGTGGCGGCGTGCAGCGCCCGCGTCCATCGCGCTTGCGGTGCTTGCAACCGGCGCCCTGCTCGCGGTCGCGATGCCGACGGCCGCGCGCGCCGACGCCGCCAGCGACGATTTCGCCATGCGCGCGGTGTCGCAGACGCGGCTTGCCTATGTCGTGACCGGCAATGCCGACGTCGATTCCATCGTCAAGGCCGGCCTGACCGGACTGACCTTGTTCCTGGCGCAGCGCACGGCGCTCGAAGCCGGCGACCCCGTCGGCATCGATCCTGCGCATGACGAGCTCGCCTTCTTCCCGCTGATCTACTGGCCGATCGTGCCGGGCACGCCGAAGCCGCCGCAGGACGCGATCAACAAGATCGACGCCTACATGAAGCAGGGCGGCACGGTCATCTTCGACACCCGGGATGCGGTCGAGGCGCCGCCCGGCGACAACGGCGCGCAGCAGACCCCGGGCATGCAGTCGCTGCGCGAGATTCTGTCGTCGCTCGACGTCCCCGAGCTCGAGCCGGTGCCGCGCGAGCACGTGCTGACCAAGACGTTCTACCTGCTGCGCGACTTCCCCGGTCGCTTCACCGCAGGCCAGACCTGGGTCGAGGCGCTGCCGAAAGACGAGGACGAGGACAGCGCCTCGCGTCCGGCGCGCGGCGGCGACGGCGTCTCACCGATCATCATCACCTCCAACGACCTCGCCGGCGCCTGGGCCATCCGCCCCGACGGCCAGGCCATGCTGCCGATGGTTCCCGGCGAGCCGCGACAGCGCGAATTCGCCTTCCGCGCCGGCGTCAACATCGTGATGTACACGCTGACCGGCAACTACAAGGCCGACCAGGTGCACGCGCCGGCGCTGATCGAACGGCTTGGGCAGTGATGACAATAGCCACGCGCAGCCGCGCCAAAACCTCCGTCGTCACGCCCGGCCTTGAGCCGGGCATCCACGCCCCTGTTTTCCGAGGGAATGACGTGGATGGCCGGGACAAGCCCGGCCATGACGAAGCCAGCGAGTTTGCCTCATGAATTACGGCATCGCGTTCACGCCTCTGGTCCCGACAGTCGTGCTGTGGCTCGCGATCGGCGCGATCGTCGTCATCGCCGCGCTCCTGTTGCTCGGCCGCTCGCGCTCGGCCTGGATCCGCGTCACCGCGCTCGCCTTGATCGCGCTCGCGCTGGCCAATCCGCAGTTCACGCGCGAGGACCGCGAGCCGCTAAGCTCGGTCGCCGCCGTCGTGGTCGACAAGAGCCCGAGCCAGAATTTCGGTGACCGCAACAAGCAGACCCAAGCGGCCCAGGAGTCGCTGGTCGACAGCTTGAAGAAGATCAAGGGCCTCGAGGTCCGCGTGGTCGATGCCGGTCAGGCCGATGGCGAGACCGACGGCACGCATCTGTTCAGCGCGCTGACCTCGGCGCTGTCGGACGTCCCGGTCGATCGGGTCGCGGGCGCCTTCCTGATCACGGATGGACGCGTCCACGACATTCCCGGCAACGTTGCCGCGCTCGGCTTCCAGGCTCCGCTGCAGGCCCTGATCACGGGCCAGAAGGCCGAGCGCGACCGCCGCGTCGCGATCACCGCCGCCCCTCGCTTCGGCATCGTCGGCCAGCCGCAGACGATCAGCTTCCGGCTCGACGACCAGGGCGTCAGCGGCGCCAGCGCCAAGGTCGTGATCCGGCGCGACGGCGAGGTCATCAGCGAACGCACCTTGACCAGCGGCCAGGCCGCCAATGTCGACGTCGACATCAAGCACGAAGGCCAGAACATCGTCGAGATCGAGGCCTCGCCGCTCGACAACGAGCTGACCCTCGTCAACAACCGCGCCGTGGTCTCGATCGACGGCGTCCGCGACAAGCTGCGCGTGCTGCTGGTGTCGGGCGAGCCGCATTCCGGCGAGCGCACCTGGCGCAACCTGCTGAAGTCGGACGCCAGCATCGATCTCGTCCACTTCACCATCCTGCGGCCGCCGGAGAAGCAGGACGGCACCCCGATCAACGAATTGTCGCTGATCGCGTTTCCGACCCGCGAGCTGTTCCAGCAGAAGATCAACGAATTCCAGTTGATCATCTTCGACCGCTACGCCCGCCAGGGCGTGTTGCCGATCGCCTATTTCGACAACATCGCGCGCTACGTGCGCAATGGCGGCGCGGTGCTGGTCTCGGCCGGGCCGGACTACGCCTCCAACACCAGCATCTGGCGCACACCGCTCGATTCGGTGCTGCCCGCCGAGCCGGTCGGTGTCACCGAGAAGCCCTTCTATGCGCATCTATCTGACGCCGGCAAACGGCATCCGGTTACGCGCGGCCTCGAGGGCTCGGGCTCCGAGCCGCCGCGCTGGAGCCGCTTCTTCCGCACCGTCGAGACGCGTAATGCGGTCAGTCCGCCGGTCATGACCGGCGCCGATGGCAAGCCGCTCCTGCTGCTGTCGCGCTTCGGCGCCGGCCGCGTCGCTCTGCTGCTGTCCGACCACATCTGGCTGTGGGCACGCGGCTACGAAGGCGGCGGACCGCATCTCGATCTGCTCAGGCGGATGTCGCACTGGCTGATGCAGCAGCCTGATCTCGACGAGGAAGCGCTGCGGCTCCAGATTCAAGGCAAGGATCTCGCCGTCATCCGCCAGACCATGGGCGACACCGTCCCGCCGGTGACCGTGACCTCGCCGTCCGGCACCACGCGCGAGCTCACTCTGAGCCAGGGCGATCCCGGCGAATGGCGCGCGACCCTGCCCGCCAACGAGCTCGGCCTGTGGCAGGCGACCGACGGCACGCTGAAGGCGCTGATCAATGTCGGCCCGACCAATCCGAAGGAATTCTCCGAGGTCACCTCGACCACCGAAACCCTGAAGCCGCTGGCACAGGCGACCGGCGGCGACGCCCGCCGCATCGCCGACGGCTCCGGCATCGACCTGCCGCGTATCGTCCCCGTCAGGTCATCGACGCTGTTCAGCGGCGACGGCTGGATGGGCGTGCGGATGCGCGACGCCAGCGTGGTCAAGGGCGTCGGCGTGCTGCCGATGTTCGCCGGCGTGATCGGCCTGCTGCTGCTGCTCGGCGCGCTCGCCGCAACCTGGGTGCGCGAGGGACGCTGACACGAAGACACACGCGCACCACGGCGGCGCGCGACGTGGCGCGAAGGGCACAGCGAGCCGGTTTCCATCCGTTGCCGCGGCGCTCTGATTGACAGCTAAGAGGCGCCTCTGCGATGTTACATTGTAACAAAGGCTGAGCCTCTCAGCCGAACGGGGTGGCCTACTCACATGAGCCAGATCACATGAGCCAGAGCTGGCGATGAGCTGGTTTCGCGCGAACATCAAAGATGTCTCGCGGCTCGCGCTGTTGGCGCTGGTGCTGCAATTCGCGCTCGCGTTCGGCCATGTTCATTGGCTCTCCACGCAGAGCCTGGACGGCAGTCGTATCACGACCGCACAGGCCCATACCGGCTCCTCTCCCGCAAGCCAGGACCCCGACCAGCAGCCCTCCGCCGATGGCTGCGCCATCTGCGCCGTCATGGCGATGGCGCAATCGATCCTGCTATCACCGACGCCCGTTCTGACGCCTCCTGAAGCGGTGGCATTTCGTCTGCCCGATGCGATCACCGCCACTGTCGCGGCTGTTGTCGTCGACACCGCCTTCCAGCCGCGCGCTCCTCCCATCGCCTGATCTGAACCGCTCGAAACGCCGCCACGGTTGCGCTCACGCGCACGGCGGCCGCGTGCAGGAATGGGTCCGTCGCAAGCCGACGGCAGGCGCATCCCGCCAGCAACGAAAGACGTGGGACGCCTGATCAGGATCAGGAATTGAACGATGTTGTCGAGAGCCTTGATGTCGGGCTGCAGCGCCGCAGCCATGTTGTGCGTTTTGGGTGCGCCCGCGCGCGCTGACGATCCGAAGCCGGCGGCCGAGTTGCCCGAGGTCAACGTGACAGCGCCGAGCCCGATACGGGCACGGAAGCCGGTGGTGCCGCGGCCCAATCCTACCGCGCGCGTCGCGCGCGGGCCCCGTGCGCCGACGCCAGCGCGAGAAGCACAATCAGCGCCACCGCCGCCGCAACAGGGTGTGCTGCCTGTCGTCACCGACCAGTTCGCAACCGTCACCGTGGTGCCGAACGAGGAGCTTCGCCGCTCCGGCGCCGCCACGCTCGGCGACCTTCTCAATTCGAAACCCGGCATTACCGGATCGAGCTTCGCGCCGGGCGCCTCGAGCCGGCCGATCATCCGCGGCCTCGACGTCAACCGCGTCGGTATCGTCGAGAACGGCATCGGCGGCGGCGGTGCGTCCGATCTCGGCGAAGATCATTTCGTGCCGATCGATCCGCTCACCAGCGACCAGATCGAGGTCGTTCGCGGCCCCGCGGCGCTGCGCTACGGCTCCACCTCGATCGGCGGCGTCGTCAGCGCTACCAACAACCGCATTCCGCAAGCCCTGCCGACCTGTTCGACCGCGCCGTTTCAGACCTATGGCCTGCCGGCGAGCGCGCCGGCCGCGGGCAGCGCGCCTTGCGTCACCGCGGAAACGCGCACCTCGTTCAGCTCGGTCGACCGCGGCGTCGAGGGCGGCGTGCTGCTCGATGCCGGCGGCGGCAACTTCGCACTTCATGCCGATGCCTACGGCCGCAAGACCGGCGACTATTCGATTCCGGGCTACCCCTATCTGTTCGACCAGACCCGCCCGGTGAACGGCAGGCAGCCGAACTCCGCCGTGCAGAACGATGGCGCCTCGATCGGCGGCAGCTATTTCTTCACCGGCGGCTTCATCGGCGCGGCGATCCAGCAGACCGATGCGCTCTACCACATCCCCGGCATCGACGGCGCCGACAGCCGGACCCGGATCGACGCACACCAGACCAAGATCACCGCCAAGGGCGAGTATCGCCCGGACTCCGCGGCGATCGATGCGATCCGATTCTGGGCCGGCGCGACAGACTATCGGCACAATGAGCTCGGCCTTGCAGCCGTCACCGACCCGACCACCGATGGCGTGCGCCAGACCTTCACCAATCGCGAGCAGGAAGCGCGCGTCGAGATGCAGATGATGCCCGTCAATCTGCGCTTCGCCACGCTGACGACCGCCTATGGCGTGCAGGCCGGGCACCAGGAGCTGAATGCGCCGAGCCCCGACAACCCCGGCTCGGTGTTCAACGGCCTGTTCGGCCCCAACACCAACAATCGCGTCGCCGGCTATGTCTTCAATGAGTTCGCCTTCTCGCCCTCGACCAAGGCGCAGGTCGCCGGCCGGATCGAGCACGTCGCGCTGAACGGCTCCACACCGAACTTTCCGGTCGACTATCTGCCGGACGGCACGCCGCAAGCCAACATCGCCCGCAATCCGTCGTACACGCCGAAGAGCGCGAGCGTCGGCCTGTTGCAGAACCTGCCGGGCGATCTGGTGGCGAGCGTGACCGCGCAATATGTCGAGCGCGCGCCGAAGCCAGCCGAGCTGTTCTCGCGCGGCGGCCATGATGCGACCGCAACCTTCGACATCGGCAATCCGAACCTGACCATCGAGACGGCCAAAACCGTCGAGGCCGGGCTGCGCAAGGCGACCGGCCCGTTCCGCTTCGAGGCCACGGCCTACTACACGCAGTTCAGCAACTTCATTTATCGCCGGCTGACCGGCGTGATGTGCGACGACGATTTCGCGTCCTGCGGCACCACGGGCACCGCGCTGAACCAAGCGGTCTATTCGCAGCGCAACGCGCTGTTCCGCGGCTTCGAGTTCCAGAGCCAGTACGATGTCGCCCAGCTCGGCACCGGCATCTGGGGCATCGAGAACCAGTTCGACGTCGTCCGAGCCACCTTCCCGGGTGGCGTCAACGTGCCGCGGATCCCGCCGATGCGCGTCGGCGGCGGCCTGTTCTGGCGCGATGCCAACTGGCTGACCCGCATCAATCTGCTGCACGCTTTCGCGCAGAACGACATCGCGCCGATCGCGGAGACTCCGACGCCCGGCTACAACCTGCTCAAGGCAGAGGTCAGCTACCGGACCAAGCTCAACCCGAACATGTTCGGCGCGCGCGAGATGCTGGTCGGCCTCGTCGGCAACAATCTGCTCAACGAGAAGATCCGCAACTCGGTCTCCTACACCAAGGACGAGGTGCTGCTGCCCGGCATCGGCGTGCGGATCTTTGCCAATCTCAAGTTCTGATTGCGAGCTCAGAGGGGCGTGAAACGCGACAACCCCCTTCCTTCGTCATTTCGAGGAGCGAAGCGACGAAGCAATCCAGACTTCTCTTGGGGCTCTGGATTGCTTCGCTTCGCCGCTTCGCTCGCAATGACGACCTACCTAGCGTAGTCCCAGTCAGGACGGATCGCGCCCTCGACGTCCTCGAACGCGCCGTCGACGAGCTCGTTCACCAGCAGCCGGTTGTAGTCGACCGGGCCCGGCATGATCGCCCGGCCTTTCGGCACCGGCTTGAACCCGACACGGCTGTAGTAGGCGGCGTCGCCGACCAGCAGGATCAAGCGATGGCCCTGCGCCCGCGCGTCCGCGATCGAGCGCTCCATCAGCATGCGGCCGATGCCGTGCTTGCGGAACGGCGGCTCGACCGTCAGCGGCCCGAGCATCAGCGCCTTGGTGTCACCGACGCAGATCGGGAGCTGCCGCACCGAGCCGACCAGCAAAGTGCCGATATGGGCGGTGAACGACAGCGCGAGCAGATGATCGACGTGCTCGCGCAAGCGGTAGGCGCTCAGCACGAAGCGGCCGGGGCCGAAGGTGCGCTCATGCAGCCGCTCGATCGCCTGCGCGTCGCCCGGCTTTTCGGCGGAGATCGTAATGGACAGGTCACTCATGTGGGGTGGCGAGATAGCATTCTGGAGCGGCGCGGTCCATGGCGGGCCGTCCACGTGTTGACAGCATTCGCCCGCCGCCGGGGGGGGCACCGATGCCAATTTTCTGAGCATTCGCGTGGCGTGACCGAAGATTGTGCTAAGATGTCAAGTTTCCGGAGCCGCCCTCGCTTAACCTGCCTCAGGTCATGAGCGTTGTGGTCGCCGTCGCGGCCGCTGGGACCGCTCTGACGCAGCACGAGCGGCAGGTCGAAGATGACGGGTGCGTTCCGGTCGCGCCATCGCGGCGAAACTCATGTGTTCGATGATCTCAAGACGCTGTTGGCCTGCGCCTCGCCGCGCCGGTCCGGCGATGAGCTGGCTGGCCTCGCAGCCGACGGCGCCGCGCGGCGGGTGGCGGCGCGGATGGCGCTCGCCGACGTGCCGCTGCGGCGTTTCCTCGACGAGCCGCTGATTCCCTATGAGAGCGACGAGGTCACGCGCCTCATCCTCGACAGCCACGATGCCGCCGCATTCGCGCCCGTCGCGTCGCTGACCGTCGGCGAATTGCGCGAATGGCTGATGTCCTGGGAGGCGGACGCTGACCGGCTGGCCGCCCTCGCGCCGGGCCTGACGCCGGAGATGGTGGCCGCGGTCTCCAAGCTCTGCGGCAATGGCGATCTCGTCGCTGTCGCCGCCAAATGCCGGGTCGTGACCCGCTTCCGCTCCACGATCGGCTTGGAGGGGCGGCTGTCGTCGCGGCTGCAGCCGAACGATCCGACCGACGATCCCCGGGCGATCGCCGCAGGCACGCTCGATGGCCTGCTGTTCGGCATGGGCGATGCGGTGATCGGCATCAATCCCGCGACCGACAATGTCGAGGCCTGCATCCGCCTGCTCACGATGCTCGATGATCTCAGGCTCAAATTCGAGGTGCCGACGCAGTCCTGCGTGCTGAGCCACGTCACGACCTCGATCCAGGCGATCGAGAAAGGCGCGCCGCTCGATCTCGTCTTCCAGTCGATCGCCGGCACCGAGGCTGCCAATGCCGGCTTCGGCGTGACCCTGGCGCTGCTGGCCGAGGCGCAGGACGCGGCCTTGTCGCTGAAGCGCGGCACGATCGGCAACAACGTCATGTATTTCGAGACCGGCCAGGGCGCGGCGCTGTCGGCCGAGGCTCATCACGGCCTCGATCAGCAGACCGTCGAGGCCCGCGCCTACGCGGTGGCGCGCGCCTTCTCGCCGCTGCTGGTCAACACCGTGGTCGGCTTCATCGGTCCCGAATACCT
Source organism: Bradyrhizobium sp. SZCCHNPS1003 (assembly GCF_032381555.1). NCBI lineage: Bacteria > Pseudomonadati > Pseudomonadota > Alphaproteobacteria > Hyphomicrobiales > Nitrobacteraceae > Bradyrhizobium > Bradyrhizobium sp. SZCCHNPS1003. The sequence goes on along the minus strand of NZ_JAUHIU010000023.1, from coordinate 71,680 downwards.
CTACGACGCGAAGGAGATCATCCGCGCCGGGCTGGAGGATCATTTCTGCGCCAAGCTGCTCGGCGTGCCCATGGGCTGCGATGTCTGCTACACCAACCATGCCGAGGCCGATCAGGACGACATGGACGATCTGGCGCTGCTGCTTGCGGCGGCCAACGTCAACTTCCTGATCGCCGTGCCCGGCGCCGACGATATCATGCTGAACTATCAGAGCCTGTCGCATCACGACGTGATGCGGCTGCGGCATCTGCTCGGCCGCCGCCCGGCGCCGGAGTTCGAGGCCTGGCTGGCGCGGATGGGCCTGCTCGACCAAAGCGGCCGCATGCCGCCATTACCGGGCAGCGCGCCTTCCGTAGTCCGGCTGATCGGCCAGGGAGCGCGGGCATGAGGGACGATCCGTTCGACCTGCTGCGCGGGATGACGCGCGCCCGCGTCGCCCTCGGCCGCTCCGGCGACGGGCTTCCGACCGCAGCGAAGCTGGAATTCCAGATGGCGCATGCGCTCGCGCGCGATGCCGTATGGAGCAAGGTCAATTTCGACGGCATCGCCGACGCGCTCGCGCCGCGCGAGGTGATCAAGGTCGCGAGCGCAGCGACGGACCGCGCCAGCTATCTGCGCCGGCCCGACCTCGGGCGTCGCCTGGCCGCGGAGGATGCCGCCAGGCTAACATCCGGTCCGTACGATCTCGTCTTCATCATTGCCGACGGGCTGTCGGCGGATGCGGTCGAAAGCCATGCCGCCGCTGTCGTGATCGCCACCGCGGCGCGTCTGACAGGCCTGTCTATCGGCCCGGTCGTGCTGGCTTCGCAGGCGCGCGTGGCGCTGGGTGACGCTGTCGGCGCCGCGATGCGCGCCCGGCTGGTGGCGGTCCTGATCGGCGAGCGTCCGGGTCTGTCGGCGGCGGATTCCCTGGGTGTGTATCTGACACTGCACCCTGCCCCTGGCCTGCGCGACAGCGCGCGCAACTGCATCTCCAACATTCACCACCATGGGCTGTCGGCCGAGCGCGCCGCCGACAAGCTGGCCTGGCTGGTGCGCGAGGCGCTGCGGATCGGCGTCACCGGCATCGGCCTCAAGGAGGCGGCGCCGGACGCCGCGATCGAGACGACCACACCGTCATCACAAATCACCCATCACAAACAGACAGGAGCGACTGGACATGAGTGACGAGACCAAACCGACGCTTTCGAAGAGCCTGACCGGACTCCATCTCTGGGGCATCGCGGTCGGGCTCGTCATCTCCGGCGAATATTTCGGCTGGAGCTATGGTTGGGACAAGGCCGGCACGCTCGGCTTCCTCGTCACCACGATCTTCATCGCGGTGATGTATACGACCTTCATCTTCTCCTTCACCGAGCTCACCACCGCGATCCCGCATGCCGGCGGGCCCTTCGCCTATTCCTACCGTGCCTTCGGCCCGCTCGGCGGCTTCGTCGCCGGCTTTGCGACACTGATCGAATTCGTGTTCGCACCGCCTGCCATCGCGCTCGCCATCGGCGCCTATCTCAACGTCCAGTTTCCGGCGCTGTCGCCCAAAACCGCCGCGCTCGGCGCCTATGTGGTGTTCATGGCCCTCAACATCGCGGGCGTATCGATCGCAGCGACGTTCGAGCTGTTCGTCACGGTCCTGGCGATTGGCGAGCTCCTGGTGTTCATGGGCGTCGTGTCGCCCGGTTTTTCCTTCGCCAATTTCACCGCCAACGGCTGGGCCGGTGAGAATTCGTTCTCGCTGGCGAGCATCGGCGGCATCGTCGCAGCGATCCCCTTCGCGATCTGGTTCTTCCTGGCGATCGAAGGTGCCGCCATGGCCGCGGAGGAGACCAGGAATCCGACGAGGACCGTTCCTCGCGCCTACATTGCCGGCATCCTGACGCTCGTCGTGCTCGCCTTCGGCACCATGATCATGGCCGGCGGCGTCGGCGACTGGGCGAAGCTCGCCAACATCAATGATCCCTTGCCGCAGGCGATGAAGATCGTGGTCGGCGAGAACTCCGGCTGGCTGCACATGCTGGTGTGGATCGGCCTGTTCGGTCTGATCGCCTCGTTCCACGGCATCATCATGGGCTATTCGCGGCAGATCTTCGCGCTGTCGCGCGCCGGCTTCCTGCCGGCCAAGCTCGCCGCACTGCATCCGACCTGCCGCACGCCGCATTGGGCGATCCTGGCCGGCGGCGTGATCGGCATCGCCGCGATCTACTCCGACGAGCTCATCCAGTTCGCCGGACAGACGCTGACGGCGAACATCGTCACCATGAGCGTGTTCGGCGCGCTCGTGATGTACATCATGAGCATGGCCGCTCTCTTCCGCCTGCGCGCCACCGAGCCCAATCTTATCAGGCCGTTCAAGGCGCCGCTCTATCCGGTGCTCCCGGCCGTGGCGCTGGTGTGTGCGACGCTCTCGCTGCTCACGATGATTTGGTTCAACCTGCAGGTGTTCGCAGCCTTCGTGGTGCTGTTCGCCGCCGGTCTGCTGCTCTATCGTCTGACGGCCGGCAAGCGCGGCAACGCGGCGAATGACGATCTGCTCGACATCGCTTTGACCGAGGCCCGCGCCATGGCCGACTGATCCGCCAGGGCCCGCGAGATCCAGGAACGAGGCAAGCCCTCCGCGTCCCTGCGCGGAGGGCTTTATCGATAGCCCGCTTCGGCAGGCACGTGACTTGCATAACTACGAGGTGTCAACCGACGGCGTACGTCCTCAAAGGCGAGGATTTTATGGCACAGCCTCTTGCAGCCGAACGCGAGCATCCGCGCGACCGCAGCCGGAACATTTTGGCCGCTGCTGCGACCGGTGTCGCTGATTTCATCGCCCTGACGGGAGGCCGTCCGGAAGCGGTATTCGAACGGGTGGGCATCGATGCCGAATGCCTGGGCCAGACCCGCCGCGCGCTCGACCTCGCCGACTATGTCGCGATGATGGAAGACGCCGCGCAGGAGACCGGCAACGACAATTTCGGACTGTGGTTCGGCCAGCGCTACCAGCCGCAGATGCTCGGCCTGATCGGCGAGATCGCGCTGTCCGCGCCGACGCTCGGTTCGGCGATCGAGCACCTCGCGCTGTGGTTTCCCTGGCATCAGCAGGCCACCGAGACCCGCCTCGCCCGCAAGGACGGCTTTCTCCGCCTCGAATATCGCATCCTCGACGGCTCGATCGTCGATCGCCGGCAGGATGCCGAATTGACCATGGGCATGTTCGCGAACGTCTTCCGCGCGTGCCTGCCATCGGGCTGGGCGCCTGACATGGTGCTGTTCGAGCATGCCCGGCCGGCCGCCTGGCGCGATCATGAGGCAGCCTTCGATGCCGACGTCGGATGGTCGCAAGGCACCAATGCGCTGGTGTTTCGCGACCGCGGCCTGGACCGCGCCATGCCAGGGGCCGATCTGTCACGCCTGCAGCGGCTCACGACCGATCTTGCCAGTGTCGCCGGCTCGTGCGGCACGCCGGCGTTCCTCGATCTGGTCCGCGGCGAGATCAGGCGGCGGCTGTCAGCCGGCGCGCTGCATCTCGAGGAGGTCGCCGACGCGCTGTCGACCACGCCGTGGACGTTGCAGCGCCGGCTTGCCGAGTTCGGCGCCACCTTCTCCGACCTCGTCGAGGCGACCCGGCTCGACCTCGCCCGCCACTATCTGCGCCAAGCGCATCTGCCGCTCGGCGACGTCGCCTTCCTGCTCGGCTATTCCGAGGCGTCCGCGTTCTCCCGTGCCTTCGCGCGCTGGAGCGGCTGCAGCCCGCGGCAGTGGCGCCAACGGTCATTGCAAGCGACGGCTCGCAGCTAGCGCCACGCCGCCGGCATCAATCAGCCGGCATCGTCTTCTCGACCAGCCGCACCCAATAGGAGGCGCCATGGCCGAGAATGTTGTCGTTGAAGCGATAGGCCGGGTGGTGGCAATCCTTGCCGTCGCCCATGCCGAGGAAGACGAAGGCGCCGGGACGGGCCTGCAGCATGAAGGCGAAATCCTCGGCCCCCATCAGCGGCGGCGCATTGTCGACCACCCGCTCCGCGCCGACAACGTCGCGGGCGACATCAGCTGCGACGCCGGTCTCGCGCGCATGGTTCATCGTGATCGGGTAGAGCCGCGTGTATTTCGTCGTCGCCTCACCGCCATAGGTGCGGGCGATGCCGTCGGCGACCTCGGCAATTCGGCGCTCCACCAGGTCCTGCACCTCGGGATCGAGCGTGCGCACGGTCCCCTTCAATTCGACGGTCTCCGGAATGACGTTCATCGCCTTGCCGGCCTCGACGACGCAGATCGAGATCACCGCCGACTTGATCGGATCGACGTTGCGCGACACGATCGACTGCAGCGCCGTGATGATGTGCGCAGCGATCAGCACGCTGTCGACCGCCTTGTGAACCCCGGCGCCGGCATGACCGCCCTTGCCGCGGACGGTGATCTCGAGCTGGTCCGATGACGCCAGCATCGGGCCCGGCCGCAGCGCGAAGACGCCTTCGGGCACGCCCGGCGCATTGTGCAGACCGTAGACCTCCTGGATGCCCCAGCGGGTCATCAATCCATCGTCGACCATCGCCTTGCCGCCGGCGCCGCCCTCCTCGGCGGGCTGGAAGATCACGATCGCGGTGCCGTCGAAATTGCGCGTGTCGGCGAGATGCTTGGCGGCACCCAGCAGCATCGCGGTATGGCCGTCATGGCCGCAGGCATGCATCAGGCCCGGCGTCTTCGACGCATAGGGCACCCCCGAGGCTTCCTCGATCGGCAGCGCATCCATGTCGGCGCGCAGGCCGACGGTGCGACCTGAACTCGTCCGACGGCCGCGGATGACACCGACCACGCCGGTGCGCCCGATGCCCGTCACCACCTCGTCACAACCGAATTCGCGCAAGCGCTCGGCGACGATGCCGGCGGTGCGATGCACCTCGTACATCAATTCCGGATGTTCGTGGAAATCATGGCGCCAGGCGGCCATGTCGTCGGCGAGCGCGGCGATGCTGTTGAGGATGGGCATGGAGGCGGTGTTCTCGTTCAGGACGTTGGCGCCCGAACCATGACCGGAACGGTGGACGGACACAAGCTTTCGCCTGCATCACCCCTCGATCGGCGCGTGTGACAGATAGGCCAGCAGCTTCATCTCGCGGCGACCGCGGGTGACGGTGTCGAGCACGAGGCCCGACGAGGCCGACAGCAGCGCCATGATCATCAGGCCCATCGACAGCACGGCGGTCGGCAGCCGCGGCACCAACCCGGTCTCGATATAGGTGACGAAGATGGGAATCGCGAAGCCGATCGAGACCAGCGCGAGGAAGATGCCGATCGCGCTGAAAAAGCGCAGCGGCTTCTCCGAGCGGTACAGCTTCAGGATCGTGCCGAGGATGCGGAAGCCGTCGCGCCAGGTGTTGAGCTTGGAGACGGACCCTTCGGGCCGCGCGTAGTATGGCGTCGCGACCTCGGCCACCGGCAGCGCCAGCTCCAGCGCATGCACGGTGAGCTCGGTCTCGATCTCGAAGCCGTCGGAGAGGACGGGGAAGGATTTGACGAAACGGCGCGAGAATACGCGGTAGCCGGACAGGATGTCCTTGAAGGCCTGGCCGAACACCTCGGCGAGGAAGCTCGTCAGCATCCAGTTGCCGGTGCGATGACCCATGCGATAGGCGGCCTGCTCCTGGTCGACGCGCAGACCCACCACCATGTCGAGCCGCTCGCTGACGAGACGCGCGATCATGCCGGGCGCACTCGGCGCGTCATAGGTCGCGTCGCCATCGACCAGGACGTAGATGTCAGCATCGACATCGGCGAACATGCGCCGGACGACGTGGCCCTTGCCCTGCCGCCGCTCAGAGCGCACCTCGGCGCCGGCCGCGCGCGCGACCTCGATCGTGCGGTCCTTGGAATTGTTGTCGTAGACATAGACCGTGGCCGTCGGCAACGCCTGCTTGAAATCGCGGACCACGGTGGCGACCGCGGCCTCCTCATTGTAGCAGGGCACCAGCACGGCGATCCGCATCGAAGGTGATATCATCGACCCCTCTCCCACGGCCGGGAGACTGCCCTCATTCGGTGCAGAAATTCATAATGATCCGGCGGCAACGTGCTGTTCCGGCCGCCAGGTGGGAATGACCTTAACGCCGTCTAGCACCTCGCGCAGGCGGGAGAGCGTGCCGAGCGTCGTTCCCTCCGGCAGCGCATCAAATGCGAAGAATCCGGTCTCCACGATCTCGAGGTTCGGCTCCGGCGGCCGGTCCTGCGTGAACCTTTTGATAACGAAGACGACGACGTGGTCGCGCGACGAGACGTGGCTGTTGAGGAAGATGCCGTGCAGCTCCGGCTCGCCTTCGAGCGCGATCCGGCCCTCCTCGAACAGCTCCCGCGTCAGCGCCTCAATGAACGTCTCGCCGACCTCGACGCCGCCGCCCGGCAGGTGCCAACCCGAGACATAGCCATGCCGGACCAGGAACACGCGGTTCTCGGCATCCAGCACCACGCCGCGGACGCCGAGCGTCATGCCGCGGGCGAAGCGCCAATAGAGATGGAAGCCGCGCCGGAGCACGGGCTCGAACCGGATCCGCAGCCGGCTCAGATGTGTCGTCATCGCTGTCGTCGTCCTGGTTGTTCTTGCGCTCGCTGGCAGGGCTTGTCATGAGAGCCGGGCACCACGAGGGATAGCACGAGATGACATCTGGGCGCGCTTGCATCCGCCATCGGCACCGAGGGGCATAATGGCCGCCTTCACGCTCGCCCATCTGTCCGACCCGCATCTCGCGCCACAGCACAAGCCGCGCCTGTCGGAGCTCGCCGGCAAGCGCGCGCTCGGCTATCTCAACTGGACGCGCAATCGCTACAAATACCATCGCCGCGATATCCTCGATCTGCTCATCTCCGATCTGCACGCGCAGATGCCGGACCAGATCGCCGTCACCGGCGATCTGGTCAATTTCGCCCTGGAATCCGAATTCCCCATCGCCCAGGCCTGGCTGCGGACGGTGGGGCCGCCGGACAGGGTCACCGCGATCCCGGGCAATCACGACGCCTATGTGCGCTCGACCCGGCTGCGCTTCGCCGAGAGCTTTGCCGACTATTTCGGCGGCGATGCCGCGGGACCGGCAACGTTTCCGTCGCTGCGCCGGCGCGGGCCGCTGGCGCTGATCAGCCTGTCCTCGGCCGTGCCCTCGGCGCCGTTCATGGCGACGGGACGGATCGGCAGCGCGCAACTCGCCGCGCTTGAGCTGCTGCTCGAATCGCTGGCGCACGAGCAGCTGTTCCGCGTGCTGCTGGTGCATCATCCGCTGCGCTCGGCCCACCGGATGAAGCGGCTGACCGACGCCAAGAAGCTGATCGCGCTGCTCGCGCGCCATGGCGTCGAGCTGATCCTGCACGGCCATGACCACGTGCATTCGACCATCTGGATCGACGGCCCGGAGCGCAAGATCCCGGTCGTCGGCGTGCCCTCGGCCTCCTCGATCGCGCATGGCCACTATCCAGCCGCGGCCTACAACATGTTTGCCATCAGCAGCGACGGCAATCACTGGCGCTGCGACATGACCGTGCGCGCGGTCAACGAGGCGCTGCGCGTGCGCGAAATCCGCGAGGTCCGCCTGCTTTGAGTCGCGGCCAAGTCCTCAGATCTGCTGCAGGCTCGCATAGAACGCGACCCCGAACAGCGACAGCGCGCCAAGCACGAAGCCGAGCACGAACGGCCAGAACCCGCCGCGCCGCCGCGCCGCCTCGCTGGTCTCCTTCGCCTGAGCCCGGGCGACGCTGAAGGCACGCTCGCGCTCGACCATGCGGCGGGCGACGTAGTCGGTGACGGCTTTCACGATCGCACCGATGTCGTGCGACTCGACGAGCACGATGCGGCCGTTGCGGGTGTCCTGCACGAAGCGATACTGCCGCTTGTCACGCCCCATCACGACATGGGCGACGACGTCGATCCACAGCCGCGGCGTCTCGCCCTGGCTGATGCCACGGTCGAACAGATCGAGCTGGCTCGGGATCTCCGCGAACAGGGGGTCGAGCGCGTCGTTGAGGATCTCCAGCCGAGCCACCTCGGCGTCGCGCAGGTCGACCACCACGCCCGTTCGGTCCGCGGCCTCGATCCGGGCCTGGCGCAGCGCTTCGCGCAGGCGCACGGGGCGGGAGTCTGTGCTGCTATCGGCGGCCTCGGACATCGCTCACGCTTTCACGGTTCGGCCCTGGTTTCGCCAGGTTCCCACCGTGTAAACCTAGCAGTAACCCAGTATTCTGCAATCCCCTTTCATCTTCAATGGGTTATAAGCACGCCGTCGTAACCACGAAAAGGACGTGGGCGGCCCCCCGCCGATGTGATCCGGCTGAGACCGCCCCGTCCTTGGGCTCTTCCTCGAGCTTATTGAAATACCCGGCAATGCATTCCTTTGCGCGGCCGCGTCAGGCGGCCGGAGCGCGCTGCGGTTCCTCGACGATCGAGAACCGCACGCCAGCCTTGTGGCGGTTCTCCTCGGACACCTCGCGCCAGCAATCCTCGGCTTCCTTGCGCGACTTGAACGGACCCTTCACCTGGGCCGAGCCTTCCACCAGCTTGTGGAAATTCATCGAGCCGAACTCGCCGCCGATCACCCAGAAATTGCTGCTCATGAGACTCTCCTTCAACCGTCACAATTTTGACAGTGCATTGCGAATTGCGTGACAGGAGATAAACGCGAGTCCGGCTGTTTCGTATAGAGCCCTTGTTTTCGAATGGTGATGTGATGTAACATCATCACTTGTCATAAATGTCATTTTGTAAATTTTGTCACAAAGGCGGGCCGGCCGGCCCGAAGGGGGATCGCGATGCCCGGCGAATCCGGAAAGAAGCTGTTCGTCGGCCCGCGCTTCAGGCGCATCCGCCAGCAATTGGGGCTGTCGCAGACCCAGCTCGCCGAGGGCCTCGGGATCTCGCCGAGCTATGTCAACCTGATCGAGCGCAACCAGCGCCCGGTCTCTGCCCAGATCCTGCTGCGGCTGGCCGAGACCTACGACCTCGACCTGCGCGACCTCGCCAGCGCCGACGAGGACCGCTTCTTCGCCGAGCTCAACGAGATCTTCTCCGATCCGCTGTTCCGCCAGATCGAGCTGCCCAAGCAGGAGCTGCGCGATCTCGCCGAGCTCTGCCCCGGCGTCACCCACGCGCTGCAGCGGCTGTACGCGGCCTACACCGAGGCGCGCCGCGGCGAGACCCTGGTGGCGGCGCAGATGGCCGACCGCAACGAGGGCGCCCGTTTCGAGGCCAACCCGATCGAGCGCGTGCGGGACCTGATCGAAGCCAACCGCAACTATTTCGCCGAGCTCGAGCAGCAGGCCGAAAGCCTGCGCGACGCGCTCGACGTGCCGGCCGAGGCGCTCTATGCGGCGCTCGCGGCGCGGCTGCGCGAAAAACATTCGGTGCAGACCCGCGTCATGCCGGTCGACGTGATGCGCGAGACCCTGCGCCGCTACGATCGCCACCGCCGCCAGTTGCTGATCTCCGAGCTGGTCGACGGTCCCGGCCGCACCTTCCAGCTCGCCGTGCAGCTCGGCATGGCCGAATGCCTGCCGCAGTTCGAGCTCATCATCGGCCGCGCCGGTGCGCTCGACGACACCGCGCGGCGGCTGTATCGCATGACGCTGGCGAGCTACTTCGCCGCCGCCGTGATGATGCCCTACGCCCCGTTTCTCGCCGCGGCCGAAGCGCTCAACTACGACATCAACGTGCTGGCGCAGCGCTTCAACACCGGCTTCGAGCAGGTCTGCCACCGCCTCACCACCCTGTCGCGCCCGAACGCCCGCGGCATCCCGTTCTTCATGCTGCGCGTCGACAATGCCGGCAACGTCTCCAAGCGCTTCTCGTCGGGCACCTTCCCGTTCTCCAAGTTCGGCGGCACCTGCCCGCTGTGGAACGTGCATTCGACCTTCGACACGCCCGACCGCCTTCTGAAGCAGATCATCGAGCTGCCGGACGGCTCGCGCTATTTCTCGATCGCCCAGATGGTGCGCCGCCCGGTGGCGCCGCATCCGCTGCCGCAGCCGCGCTTCGCCATCGGCCTCGGCTGCGAGATCCGCCACGCATCGCGCCTGGTCTATGCCGCCGGCATCGATCTGGAGAAAACAGAGGGCACTCCGATCGGCGTCAACTGCCGGCTCTGCGAACGCGAAAACTGCGCCCAGCGCGCCGAGCCGCCGATCACGCGGACGCTGATCCTGGATGAGACGACGCGGCGCGTCAGCTCGTTCGCGTTCAGCAATGCGAGGGAGCTTTGAGACCACGGTTCTCTCCTCCGTCATTCCGGGGCGCGCATAGCGCAAACCAGGAATCCATCCGACGACACCACCTGCGGCCCGATGGTTTCCGGGCTCGCGCTTCGCGCGCCCCGGAATGACACTGGGTTTTTAGCCCCATCTATCCACATCATTGCGAGCGAAGCGAAGCAATCCAGAGTCGCATACCGAGGCCTGGATTGGATCGCTTCGCTTGCAACGACGTCGAGATATGAAAGTCGCGATAACGCTCGAAGACGCATGCGTCCACCCTCTCGCAGCGCATCTGCGCCCGAGCTTTGCTATGAGTTGGCCCCCTTGAATACAGAGGGCGCAGGGAAGACCGGGAGCGCGCCGCCCCCATGGCCCCCGTGCGTGAAGAAATGCACGGGGCAGGAACCACAGGTTCGGCTGGGACATCCCGGCCCTCCCTGCACAATGGCTTTACGGCTTACTCCGTGCTCTCCCCAGGGACCGGCTGTCTTGCCCCTGTCGCAAGCGCCATCGTCGGCGCGAACTTGATCTCAGCACCGGGAGATCAGGACCACACGGCTTGACCGTGCGCATCGGACTGTTCGTCGGCGCGATCGCTCGCGCTGCAGCCCGACACGCCCACCGCATCCCGCCCCCACGTTCGTGACGATCGCGATACGTCCCTCAGATCGGAACGGGATGCGCCATACAATCATTTTTTCTGAAAAAAAGAAAGACCTTTTTCCGCATCCACGGCGATTTTTTCCAACCGCCCGCGACACCGCGCTTGGCGTAGCTGACGACGCAGTGTTCGCGATGCGCCGCAGGGTGGGCAAGGCAGCCGACCGCAGGGCGGATACGTCCCCCCTCCGTCACGAGCGCGCAGACACAATGGTGGGCGCGGCGCGCAGCGAGCAGCGCCAGATGCAGAAAGCGCCGCATGCGCGCCTTTGCCCACCCTACGAACTGCAATCGCTAAGAGAGCTTTCGTTTGGAAGAACCTCGCGTTGCCAAAGAATGATCCGACCTAATCCGAGGCCTGCCGCGAGAAGCGGAAGTTGCAGTGGCTTGCGCCACCGGCCAGCGTCTGCGTCCGATCGAGCCGGACGCCGCGCGTCGCATAGGCGTCGACGTCCAGCCCGCAGATGTTCGGCAGGATGTCCTTGTCACCATGACGAGCGGCGAATTTGCAGAAGCCGCAAGCCTTGTAGTCGATGCCGAATTCGAAGGTGTCACTCGGGCCGGGCTCGACGACATCGTAGACGAAGTCGTCAGGAAATTCGCGCCGATGGCTTTCCGATGTACTCAACGCCGCCTGTTGACGCAAGAAGCTCCGGTTCTCGGGCGACATGAATCGGCGGCCCGCTTCGAGACGCTGCGCTTCAGGCTCCGTGAGCAGCTGCGCCTTGTGGACCTCTCGTTCGATGTCGCCGATCACGTCGGATGGCAAGCCGTGTCGCCGGAGCACACGGCTCATGGCCATGAAGCCGATGAGCTGCATGAAGAACGCGGTCATGCGGCTTGCGGCGCCTCCGACATATGGAAGCTGGTTGAGCACGACGTCGAACTCCTTCATGACGTCGGCCCTGATTGCATCGATGTCAGACAGCTCAGCCCGCTGGCTCAGGAAGGGACCGGCAAGGTCGAGGCGCTGGCGCATGGCGTCCTGCATGCCGCCGATGTGCGTCTGGTAGAAGAGATGGATATCGGACATCGAACCTCCTTCGTTGCCGGACCTGTCCGGCCAGCACGTTGAGCAAGCAACCCTACCCGCGACCATCCGCGCGCCTCAAAGCAGAGTTTCTGCGGCTCAGCGAAAGAAAATCTATTGCAGGCCTACGGACCTGCCGTGCCAGAGTGCCTGACGATGACCTACAGCCTCCCTCCCCTGAACGCGCTCCGAGCCTTCGAAGCTGCGGCGCGACATCTCAGCTTCAAGCTGGCTGCGCATGAGCTGCATGTGACGCCCGCCGCTATCGGGCAGCACGTGAAGGCCCTCGAACTGCGCCTCGGGGTGCGTCTGTTCGAGCGGCTGCACAAGCAACTCGTCCTGACGGCGGAGGGAAAGTCCTATCTGGTCGGGATCTCCGACGGCTTTCGCCGCATCGCAGATGCGACCTTGCAGCTCAAACCCCGATGCGCGGTGCTGCTGCAACTGGGCGTCCACGACGGCTTCGATTTGCGTCGCCTCGCGCTGGAGCATTTCCGCGGCATACATCCCGACATCGGATTGCGGGTCGTGCAGCCGGCCGGCTTGCATGAGTTGGTCGAAGGGAAGGTCGACGTGTTGATCGGCCGTGGCCTTAGCAACCATCCCGGCTATCGCTGCGACAGGATCGAAGGGAGCAGCGGCTTGGGAGACTGGCTCATCGCACCTGAAGGGACGGCGGAGTGTCCGGAAGTGACGGGCTTGCGCGTATGGTTGCGTTCCAGATCGGCTGACGCCTTGCCGATCGACCGTCGACCAGGTCGGATCGGACTCGTCCGACGTTGAAGCCTCCCCCCTCGCCTTTGCCAATATAGAGCCGTGCGAGCAACGACCGGTCAGCGGCGTCATGATCGTCGTTCATGTGCCGTTCGGACACGACGATCGATTGTTCGGGCTGAAGGGTCGCGCTTCCCGATGGAACCCGACGCCTTCAGAAATGTTGCTCCGCAGTTCCATGCAGCAAAGCGAGAATAAGTTGAATCGTCGTCAGTTCATTCAATCTGCGGCTGCGATCCCGGTCGCCGCATCGCTGGCGCGGAGTGCGTCGGCAGCGGCGCAGCCGTTCAGTGCAGCCACTGTCCGCGACCTCGCGCGCAATCTCGCGGCCAAGCCCTACGCTGCGCCGGACGACAAGCTGCCGGACGCGCTGGCCAAGCTCGACTACGACGCCTATCGCTCGATCCGCTTCCTGCCGAACCATGCGCTGTGGCGCGGCGATAACCTGCCGTTCCAGGCGCAGTTCTTCCACCGCGGCTCCATCTACAAGGACCGGGTCGACATCTACGAGATTGCCGACGGGCAGGCCAAGCCCGTGGCCTATCGTCCGGAGGACTTTGCATTCGGTCAGCAGGTCGCGGCGTTCCCGGCCGCCGATCTCGGCTTTGCCGGCTTCCGCATCCACGCGCCGATGAACCGGCCGGACTACTACGACGAGGTCTGTGTGTTTCTTGGCGCGAGCTATTTTCGCGCGGTCGCCAAGGGCGAGATCTACGGGCTCTCCGCGCGGGGGCTGTCGATCGACACCGGCGAGGCCAAGGGCGAGGAATTTCCGGTGTTCAAGGCGTTCTGGCTGGAGAAGCCGACGGGCGGCGCCACCGCGATGGTGGTGCACGCGCTGCTCGACAGCAAGAGCGCCACCGGCTCCTACCGGTTCACCATCCGTCCCGGCGAGACGACCGTGTTCGACGTCGAGGCCTCGCTGTATCCGCGCGTCGAGATCGCTCACGCCGGGCTCGCGCCGATGACCAGCATGTTCTTCTTCGGACCCAACGACCGCAACGACGTCGACGACTTCCGCCCCGCCGTGCACGATTCCGACGGACTGGCGATGTTCAACGGCAAGGGCGAGCAGTTGTGGCGCCCCCTGAGCAATCCGCGAGACCTGCAGGTCAGCGTGTTCAACGATCTCAACCCGCGCGGCTTCGGCTTGATGCAGCGGGAGCGAAAATACGTCGCCTACCAGGATCTGGAATCGCATTTCGAACGGCGGCCGAGCCTGTGGATCGAGCCGATCGGTGACTGGGGTGAAGGCGCGGTGGTGCTGTTCGAGATTCCGACCAAGCAGGAGATCCACGACAACATCGCCGCATTCTGGCGACCGAAGGCGCCGCTCGCCGCCAAGGGCGAGCACAACATGACCTACCGCCTGCATTGGGGCCAGGATGCGCCGAAGCCGCATGCGCTCGCGCGCGTCACTCGCACCGGCGTCGGCGTTCACGGCGAAGGACGGCTGTTCGTGCTCGAGCTCGAGGGAGACGCCTTGAAGGAACTCGATCCGGGCCAGGTCAAAGGCGTGGTCAGCGCCGACAAAGCGGAGGTGACCAACATCGTCACGCAGCCCAACCCCGAGACGGGCGGATGGCGGCTGAGCTTCCAATGTGCCGTGAATGGCGCACCAGTCGAGCTGCGCGCCGAGCTGACCGCCAATGACAAGCTCGTCTCCGAGAGCTGGATCTATCGATGGACGCCGTAACCTCAAGGCAGATGCGCGCGCCTCATCGCGCGGCGATCAACGGCTTCCTTCCCGCAGAAGCGCCGCTCGCGATGGAGCCGTCGCCGCTGCATCACGTTCCGGCGGCGCAACAGGCGATCACGAGCGGGCCACGCATCGCGTTGCGGCGCGCGCTGATCTTCGCCGGCACGGCCGCGTTGACGTTGGCCGGCTGCTACAAGATGTACGAAGTGATCGAGGTCGGCGGGGTGACCGTGCTGGAAGGCATGGTGCTGGTGCTGTTCTCGATCCTGCTTGCGTGGATCGCCTTCGCCTTCGTGTGCGCGCTGGCCGGCTTCTATGCCTTGCTGGGGCGGCGGCGCGATACGATCGCGATCGACATCGACGGCCCTCTGCCCGATCTCGCAAGCCGCACGGCGATGCTGCTGCCGACCTACAACGAGGATCCGCATGCGGTGATGGTGCGGCTGCGGGCCATGATCGAATCCGTCGCCGAGACCGGTCAGGCCGAGCACTTCGACTGGTTTCTGCTGAGCGACACCACTGATCCCGACATCTGGATCGGCGAGGAGGCCGCGTTTCTGGCGCTGCGCGAGGCCTGCGGCACCGATCGCGTGTTCTACCGGCACCGCGCCGACAATGTCGCCCGCAAGGCGGGCAACATCGCCGAATGGGTGCGGCGCTTCGGCGCGGCTCATGATCACATGATCATCCTCGACGCCGACAGCCTGATGAGCGGCCCGACCGTGGTGCGGCTGGCGCATGCGATGGAGCACGCCCCGGAAGCGGCGCTGATCCAGACCCTGCCCGTGATCGTCAACGGCACCAGTCTCTTCGCTCGCCTTCAGCAGTTCGCCGGCCGACTCTACGGGCCGGTCATCGCGGCCGGCAACGCCTGGTGGTACGGCGCCGAAGGCAACTATTGGGGCCACAACGCCATCATTCGCGTCGCGGCGTTCGCGCAGGACGCGGCCCTGCCGGAGTTGCGCGGCCGCAAGCCGTTCGGCGGGCATATTCTCAGCCACGACTTCATAGAAGCCGCGCTGATGCGCCGCGCCGGCTGGGGCATCTACATGACGGTCGACCTCGACGGCAGCTTCGAGGAAGTCCCGCCATCGCTGATCGACCATGCCGCGCGCGACCGCCGCTGGTGCCAGGGCAATCTGCAGCATCTGGCGGTGCTGCCGGCGCGCGGCCTGCATTGGGTATCGCGGCTGCACCTGCTGATCGGCATCGGCGCCTACATCACCGCGCCGCTGTGGTTCGCCTTCCTCGTGCTCGGCATCCTGATTTCGCTGCAGGCCAATTTCGTCCGGCCGGAATACTTCCCGAAGGGCTTTGCGCTGTTTCCGACCTGGCCGGCCCAGGACCCGGTGCTCGCCGCCCAGGTCTTCGCGGCGACGCTCGGCCTGCTGATGCTGCCGAAGCTGCTCGCCTGCCTCGTCACGTTGTTCACGCCGACGCGCCGCCGAGGCTTTGGCGGCGGGTTGCGCCTCTGTGTCGCCGTGCTGGCGGAAACGCTGCTCGCGGCCCTGATCGCGCCTTCGATGATGATCTTCCAGTCGGTCGCCGTGATCGAGATCCTGATGGGGCGTGATGCCGGCTGGCAGGTACAGCGCCGCAGCGACGGCGGCGTGAGCCGGCAGGAGATCTATCGAAAGTTCGCGCTGCCCACCCTGTGCGGCCTCGCAATGGCTGCCAGCGCCTATGCGGTGTCGCTGCCTCTGCTCGCCTGGATGTCGCCGGTCATTGCCGGCCTCGTGCTGTCTATTCCGATCGGACTTCTGACGGGCGGCCGCAGCACCGGCACCGCCCTGTTCGTGACGCCCGAGGACCGGACGCCACCGCGCGTGCTGATCCGGGCGCGGGAGCTTGCCGATGAACCCGAGCCCCGCCGCGAGGCCGCGCTGGTCGCGCTGCAGCGGAATGCCGAGCTGCGGCGACAGCATGTCGATGCCCTGCCCGCGCCACAGCGGCGCGAGCCGGGCGACATCGACGTCGACCTCGCCACCGCCAAGGCGCGGATCGCAGGGGCCGGCTCGTTCACGCAGGCGATCCGCTTCCTGTCGCGCCGTGAGATCCTGGCCGTCCTCAGGGATGGCGCGACGCTGGAGCAGCTCGTCGCACTTCCCGCATGAGCGCCTGGACGACCTGCCCTATTTGGTCAGATGCGCCGATGCGATCGCCTGCTGGAACAGCGCGGTAAGCGCTGCGCCGATGCTGCCACTCGAATCGACCTCGTAGTAGTAACCTGGGCTGGCGCACGATTTCATGATGCCGCTGATCGAATCCCGCCATGGCGCGATATAGGTCGTGTACCAGCTGTTGTTGGTGATCGCGAGATAGGTGGTGTAGAGCACGGCGATCTTGATGCCACGAGCCTTCAACGCATCACAGGTCGTCGTGTTCAGCGGTTCCTGGCAGCGGCCGCCCGAGAGAACTGTCTTGCTGCAGGTGGTCGGATAGGAATAGTCGGCGACGCCGTCGGAGACGAAGAACAGCCATTTCTGCGGCTTGGTCGACGAGCCATCGCCCTGGGTCGGGATGACGCCGTTCATCGCGGACATCGCACCGTCGAAATCGCTGCACATGTCGTTGTTGTAGCCGCTGTAGGGGATCGTCATCAGGTCGAGCGAACCGACCGACGATTTCACCGAGGACATGCTCGAGGACAGGCTGGCGATGGTCGTGAGGCCGAGCGAGCCGCAGTCGCTGCCCAGGCTGTAGACCGCCATGCGGTACTGGTTGCTGACGACCTGGCTGGCGGTCGCCGTGTCCGTGAGCGACTGCGTCGCGCTCCGGACGACGTCGATGCGCATCGTCACGCCCTTCTTCTTGGCGATGGAATAATAGCTGTTGGTCTGCAGCGTCTTCTTCGAGCTCGACGTATAGGTGTCGTGGCAGGCGA
This sequence comes from Bradyrhizobium sp. SZCCHNPS1003, assembly GCF_032381555.1. Lineage (NCBI taxonomy): Bacteria > Pseudomonadati > Pseudomonadota > Alphaproteobacteria > Hyphomicrobiales > Nitrobacteraceae > Bradyrhizobium > Bradyrhizobium sp. SZCCHNPS1003. Next base: position 54,433 of record NZ_JAUHIU010000023.1, on the reverse strand, counting down.
AGGCGCACTTGTCGGACGTCGCATTCTGCAGCGTCGTCATGTCGGCCGTGGTTGCGCCGAGGCCCTGCGATGGCGAGTTGTCGAGCAGGACGTAAAAGTCCATATAGGTCGGGAACGAGGCCGAAGCCGACGACGAGGCCGAGACCGTCATGGTCGGGTAGCCGAACATGTGCATGAAGGCCGTCTTGACCACCACGGTGGCGCTGCCGGTCACGGTCCGCGCGGTGACGCTGTCGCTGATATCGATGTTCAGCGAGTCCGCCGCCAGATTGTGCGCCGCCATCTGGCCGTTGAACATGTTGGTCGCCGCCGTCTTGGCATCCGACGCGGCGCCGCGCATGGCGGTGTAGCCGGTCGCAGCCAGCATCGCGGCGTCGATCGAAGCCGACAGCTTCGCCTTGGCGCGCACGGCCATCGAATAGTCGATCGCCGAGCCGACGAAGGCGAGGATCGGGAGCAAAGCAAGCGCGAAGATGATCGCGATGTTGCCGCTCTGGTCGCGACGGAAACGCGACAATAGCCTGAGGTATCTATTTCCGGCCAACACGGCCACACTCCAACGAACACGGTGATGTTGCCGGGAATGTTGCGGATCAAGCGTTGCATTGGAATTGATGGAATTGCCGAGAATTGGTTACGTTGCGTTTCCGATTGTCGTAAGCGGCCTTCCGGCGGTGTCGATGCACCACTCAGAGTGACATGACTGCCATGCGGACAGTGTTTTTGGCGGGCCCAACACGGAATGCCGGGCGGGTCTCATCCGCCCGCCGCCCCCTGATCTGCGCGGTACCCCTCCTCTGGTACCCCGATTGCAAAGCGGCGGCGCCGATTGCATAGTCCGCGCGGTTTGCAGCGCCGGGGCGCGCTGATTCTCTGGGGGAGTTGGGGACGACGATGGCGGATGCCGATCTTGATGCCGTGATCCGGCAACTGGCCAAGCAGCAGAACAAGGCCATTCTGGCGGCGGCGAAGAAGCGCAAGGACCGCTTCAACGGCATGGCCGTCAAGGCCAAGGACAAGGACGCCAAGGAGCGCTTCAAGCTGCTCGCTCGCGAGGCGGTCGAGCAGGCCAATGCCGCCGCCCGACGGCTCCTGATCTCCGCCGACAACGTCGCCGACAGCTACGCCCGCGCGATGCGCCAGGCCGCCGCCGCGGAGCTGCCCAGGAAGGCGGAGTCCAAGCCTCCGGAGAAAAAGGCCGACGCCGCGGCAGCCAAGCCGCAAGCTAGCAAGGCGGCCAGGAAGGCTCCTGCGAGGGCCACGGCGAAGAAGGCCGCCAAGTCCGCCTGAGCCGGGCTCCGAGCGGACGCCTCGCCACCTCCGAAAATTGCGCCCTCCATAGCAACCATCGCCGCGCCCTTCGACTTGCCTCCGCAACATTCTGCCCGGAGGACTGTATGAAGGCGCTGGTTTGGCATGGCAAAGAGGACATTCGCTGCGACACGGTGAGCGATCCCGAGATCGAGCATAACAGGGATGCCATCATCAAGGTGACGAGCTGCGCGATCTGCGGCTCCGACCTGCATCTGTTCCACAACTACATCCCGGCGATGATGCCCGGCGACATCATGGGCCACGAGACCATGGGCGAGGTCGTCGAGGTCGGCTCCGGCGTCAACGGCAAGCTCAAGAAGGGCGACCGCATCGTCGTGCCCTTCACCATCATCTGCGGCGAATGCGAGCAGTGCCGGCGCGGCAATTTCTCGGTCTGTGAGACCACCAACCGCAACAAGCATCTTGCCGAGAAGGTGTTCGGACACACCACCGCAGGCCTGTTCGGCTACACGCATCTCACCGGCGGCTATCCGGGCGGCCAGGCCGAGTATCTGCGCGTGCCGTTCGCCGACGCCACGCATATCAAGGTTCCGGACAGCATGACGGACGAGCAGGCGCTGTTTCTCAGCGACATCTTCCCGACCGGATGGCAGGCGGCCGCGCAATGCGACATCGAGCCGGACGATACGGTCGCTGTGTGGGGTTGCGGCCCGGTGGGACAGATGGCGATCCGCAGCGCCATCCTGCTCGGCGCCGCCAAGGTGATTGCGATCGACCGCATTCCGGAGCGGCTGGCGATGGCCGAGGCCAGCGGCGCCATCCCCATCAATTTCGACAAGGAGAGCGTGGTCGGACGGCTGAACGAGCTGACCGACAACAAGGGCCCGGAGAAGTGCATCGATTGCGTCGGCTTCGAGAGCCATGTCACCCTGGCGCAGCCCAATAGCGTAATCGATCGCGCCAAGCAGATGTTCATGCTCGAGAACGACCGGCCGCACGTGCTGCGCGAGATCATCTATGTCTGCCGTCCCGGCGGCATCGTCTCGATCCCCGGAGTCTATAGCGGACTGTCCGACATGGTGCCGATGGGCGCGCTGATGAACAAGGGCCTGACGATCCGCACCGGCCAGACCCACGTCAACCGCTGGACCGACGACCTCGTGCAGCGCATCGAGGATGGCCAGATCGACCCGTCCTTCGTCATCACCCACACCGTGCCGCTCGCACAGGGACCTGAGATGTACCGCGCCTTCCGCGACAAGCAGGACAGCTGCGTCAAGGTCGTGCTGAAGCCATAAGGGATCCCATCGCATGTTTCATGTCTCGAATCTCGTGAGGTCGAAAGGCGACCCCAGGATCATCTCGACCGGCCCGAGCTCGCTGACGCCGGCCGATCGTCTGGCCTGCGGGCTCGGCTGGTTCAGCATTGCGCTCGGCACGCTGGAGCTGCTGGCGCCGCACCGCGTCACCCATGCGCTCGGCATGGAGGGCCGCGAGGGACTGGTGCGCGCCTATGGCGTGCGCGAGCTGTTCGCCGGCGTGCTCACGCTCTCGGTGGAGAAGCGGGCCGGCCTGCTGAGCCGCGTCGCCGGCGATGGGCTCGACATGATGACGCTGGTCGGTGAGCTCAGGCCGAGCAATCCGCGCGTGGCCAGCGTGCTGGCGGCGCTGGTCATGGTCGGAGGCATCACGGCGCTGGACTACATGTGCGCCCAGGACGTCAAGAGCCAGCACGATCCGCGACGCGGCCGCAAGCGCCTCTACAGCGACCGCAGCGGCTTTCCCAGGGGCATCGCCGCCGCAAAAGGCGCGGCGTTGCCGCGGCCGGCGCGCAGCACCGCCGCGACCTAGCCGGTCTGTGGAACAACGTCCTGAAGCTACGGCTTCAGGACGACAGAGAACCGGCGAAAGCCCGCGATCTTCGGAAACGCCTCCGCGGCCTCCGGCGAGACCAGGGCCACCACGGCTGCGCTCACCTCGCCATTGTTCAGCCGGGTGATCGCGGTGGCCTGTCCTTCCAGCAGCAGCACCTCCGTCGCACCGGCCGCATTCATGGCCGCGGTGATCTTCGCGTTGGACTTGGCATAGCGCTCGTCGATCGCGATCACCTTGCCGCTGAGATCGCCCACTCCGCGCACGGTGGGACGCGCCAGCAGCACCGCGACGAGATGACTGTCGGCGGGCCCCTCTGGGACACGCAGCGCGGTCATCCGCTCGGCCAGTTCGGCCGCCACCGTCACCGCAGCCACCATGACGTCGTTTTGGACCTTGGCCGGATTCGGCGTGTCCGTCGTGGCGGAGGGGGTCTTGATCACCGGCGCGGGCGCGCCGTCAGCCGGCGCGACCGGATCGGGCCGCGGCGTTTGCGCCGGCGCCGCGAGCGGCTTTTCGATCGGTTTATCAATCGCCTTTTCAATCGGCTTTTCAATCGTCTTGGCGGTGACGATTTGCGGCTTGACCCGGCGCTTTGCAGCGTGGGCGTGCTTGCGCTGCAGGGCCGCGCGGCGCGCGACCGCGGCTGCAGGCTTACGGATCGTCTTGGCAGGCTCCAATGATTGCGGCGGCTCGTCGGCGACGGGACCGTCCACGCAGGGCCTTCCGCTCAGATCGACGCAAGGCGAGGCCACCTGCGGCGTCACCTGGTGGCTGCAGCCGGCCAGGGCCAAGGTTGAAACGACGGCCAACGCGCCGAGACAAAGCGCTCTCACTTTTCCGCTCCTGACGACTCTCCTGCGCACGGGACGCGCCTCTGCTTTGGCCTGCTATTTCAAGGGCCATCCGTTAAACTCAGGCTTAAGCGCCGGTCCCGGCACGCGGACTCAGTGAGGCGTGGTTAATGTCGCGCGCACAAGGCGGCGGCATTGGCCGGCCTCGACCGCGAGAACCCGGCATTCCCTCAGCGGATATCAAATAGGCTTCACGCCGCCGCGGGGGGCGTGCACAAATTCCGTTGATCGGATCACCGCGCGCCGCCATGTTGCGGCAGGTTCGTCGCGACGCCCCGCGTTCCCTGCGCCCGCCGCGGCGGAACGAAGCGCCGCCGCAGATGTTTCTCGAACTTGCGAAGGATGCTCCATGGCCAAGACAGACCCCGCAGCCGGCAAGCCGATCGCCAATGCCGCGCTCGCCAACATTCCGCGGCTGATCACGGCCTATTATGCGCTGAAGCCCGACCCGCACCAGCCGACCCAGCGCGTCGCGTTCGGCACGTCGGGCCATCGCGGCTCGTCGTTGAAGACCGGCTTCAACGAGAACCACATTCTCGCCACCAGCCAGGCGCTCTGCGACTACCGGCGCCAGCAGGGCCTCGACGGCCCCCTCTTCGTCGGCATCGACACCCACGCGCTGGCGGAGCCGGCGCTCGCCAGCGCGCTCGAAGTGTTCGGCGCCAATGGCGTCGAGGTGATGGTCGACAAGGACGGCGGCTACACGCCGACACCGGTGATCTCGCACGCCATCATCTCCTACAACAAGGGCCGCACGGCGCATCTCGCCGACGGCATCGTCATCACGCCGTCGCACAATCCGCCGGAGGATGGCGGCTACAAATACAATCCGCCGCATGGCGGTCCCGCCGACACCGACGCGACCGCCGAGATCGAGCGGCAGGCCAACGTCTATCTCGCCAACGACCTCGATGGCGTGTCGCGCATCAGCTACAGTCATGCCAAGCAGCGCGCCTCGGTGCACGCTTACGACTACATCACGCCCTACGTCGCCGATCTCGCCAACACCGTCGATCTCGACGCCGTCAAGGCGGCCGGCATCAAGATCGGCATCGATCCGCTCGGCGGCGCGGCGATCGCCTATTGGGCGCCGATCATCGAGCGCTACGGCCTCAATGCCACCATCGTGAACGAGCTCGTCGATCCGACCTTCCGCTTCATGACGGCCGACTGGGACGGCAAGATCCGCATGGACTGCTCATCGCCCTACGCGATGGCGAGCCTGATCGGCATGCGCGAGCGCTTCGATGTCGCGTTTGCCAACGACACCGACGCCGACCGCCATGGCATCGTCACGCGTTCGGGCGGGCTGATGAATCCCAACCACTATCTGGCGACGGCCATCTCCTATCTGTTCGCGCACCGGCCCGATTGGCGCGCCGATGCCGCGATCGGCAAGACCATCGTATCGAGCTCGATGATCGACCGCGTCGCGCGCAAGCTCGGCCGCAAGCTGGTCGAGACGCCGGTCGGCTTCAAATGGTTCGTCGAGGGCCTCGGCTCCGGCAGCTTCGGCTTCGCCGGCGAGGAGAGCGCGGGCGCGTCGTTCCTGAAGCGCGACGGCACGGTGTGGACCACCGACAAGGACGGCCTGATCCTCGGACTGCTCGCGGCCGAGATCATGGCCAAGCGCGGCCGCGACCCGAGCGAGCTCTACAAGGAGCTGACGGCAGAGCTCGGCGCGCCGGTCTATGAGCGCATCGACGTACCGGCGAGCCCGTCGGCAAAGGCGGCGCTGAAGGCCCTGACGCCGGAAATGCTGAACCTGAAGGAGCTCGCCGGCGATCCCGTCCGCATGGTGCATACGAAGGCTCCGGGCAACGGCCAGTCGTTCGGCGGCATCAAGGTCGAGACCGACTACGGCTGGTTCGCGGCGCGCCCCTCCGGCACCGAGGACGTCAACAAGCTCTATGCCGAGAGCTTTCGCGACGCCGAGCATCTCAAGCGGATCCAGAGCGAGGCCCAGGCGGCGCTGGCGAAGGTGGGGTGAAAGGGCGAGTAGCGAATAGGGTTCTTGCCGTTCCCCATTCGCCATTCGCTATTCGCCCCTGCCCCCTTCCCTCCCGCCCCCCGCATCGGATATCGATGGCTGGACAACGACCTGACAGCCATCGGTGAGACCGGATGCGAAGCTCTTCGACTGCCTTGCGCGTCATCTTCAGCGCGCTCGCAACCTCGTTCATGCTGGTTGTCAGCGCCGCGGCGCAAATGGCGCCGGAAGCGGCCGCGCCGCGTCCGAGGCCGGCGCCTTCCTTGCGCGCCGCAGCCTGCCATAGCGGCCAGAGCTTCGACCGGTTTCTCGCCGAGCTGAAGCAGCGTGCCATTGCCGACGGCGTGTCGCAGAGCGCGATCGCGGCTGCCTCGCCATACCTCACCTACAACCAGAGCATCGTCAACCGCGACCGCGGCCAGCGGGTGTTCGGCCAGCTGTTCACCGAGTTCGCCGGCCGCATGGCCGCAAGCTACCGGATGCAGAACGGCCAGCAGCACATCCGGATGCATGCGGCGGCGTTCGCGCGCGCCGAGAAGGAGTATGGCGTGCCCCCGGCGGTCATCGCCGCATTCTGGGGCCTGGAGAGCGATTTCGGCGCCAACATGGGCAACCTGCCGGTGCTGCCCTCGCTGGTGTCGCTGGCCTACGACTGCCGCCGCAGCGAGCGCTTCCAGAACGAGACCATCGCCGCGTTGAAGGTCATCGACCGGGGCGACCTCGCGCCGTCCGAGATGATCGGCTCCTGGGCCGGCGAGCTCGGCCAGACTCAGTTCCTGCCGACCCACTACGTCACCTATGCCGTCGATTATGACGGCGACGGCCGTCGCGATCTGCTGCGCAGCGCGCCCGACGTGATCGGCTCGACGGCGAACTATATCGCGACCGGGCTGAAATGGCGCCGCGGCGAACCCTGGCTGGAGGAGATCCGCGTGCCCCAGACCTTCCCCTGGGAGCAGGCCGATCTCACCGTCAAGGCGCCGCGCAGCAAATGGGCCGGCCTCGGCGTGACCTATGCCGACGGCCGGTCGCTGCCGAACGATCCGCTCGAAGCCTCCGTGCTGCTGCCGATGGGCCGCAACGGCCCGGCGTTCCTGGCCTACGCCAATTTCGCGGCCTATACCGAATGGAACAACTCGCTGATCTATTCGACCACCGCGGCCTATCTCGCCACCCGCATCGCCGGCGCGGCGCCGATGCGCAAAGCCAGCGGCCCGGTCGCGCAACTGCCGTTCAACGAGATCAAGGAGCTGCAGCAGCTCCTGGTGAAGGCCGGTTTCGACGTCGGCAAGGTCGACGGCGTGCTCGGCCAGCAGAGCCGTATCGCGGTCAAGACCATGCAGCTGAGGCTGGGACTGCCGGCCGATTCCTGGCCAACGGCGGAACTGCTCGTAGGCATGCGCGGCACACCGCGGGCGCAGGCGGCGCCGGCTTCAGCGACAGCGACACGGTAGGGTGAGCCGACATCATCGCGCGACGCTCCTCGTCTCTTAATTGCTGATGACTTATTGTCCGACTTCATGCGACCCTGTCGTCCGCTCTTGGCTATTCCAATTTATCACCTTGGAATTGGACCGCCAGACGATCGCTCAGGACAAAAGCGCGAGCAGACGGACAATTGAAGCCCAATTTGGCTTGTAGCGCCGATCTTCATCCTGACCATGTTCGGCCACCCAGGCTCGTCGTTCTCCACGACCTCGATCCGGCATTTCGTCCACGGCTTGGCGAAATCCTCTAGGGGACGCGTCCACAATCGCCGTGACCTCAGCGTGAACGACTGGAATGCACGGCGACCGCAAAAACCAGAAAGATGCAGTTGCATTCTCTTGGACGCCGCCCCATCTCCGAGGGCGCGCGCTTTCGTCGCGACGTCTCCTGCCAAAAGAGAGCATCATGTCCTTTTACGATTCGACCGTGCCGGCCTACCTCCAGATCCTCGGCAGCCTGTCCGGCCTGCTCAGCAAGGCCGAGGCCCATTGCGAAGCCAAAAAGATCGCCCCCGAGGTGCTGCTCGGCGCGCGCCTGTATCCAGACATGCTGCCGCTCTCCAAACAGATCCAGCTCGCCTGCGACTTCGCCGCCAAAGGCTGCGCCCGGCTTTCCCACAGCGAGGTCCCGAGCACACCCGACACCGAGACGACGTTCGCCGAGCTTCGCCAGCGGCTTGCCAGAACCATCGATTACCTGAAGACGTTCCAGCCTGCGAAGTTCGAAGGGGCCGATAGCCGCGACGTGACCTTTCCAAGCGGGCCCAACACCACGCTGACCCTGAAGGGGCAGGACTTCGTTAACCGCGTCTCGTTTCCGAACTTCTATTTCCACGCCGCGATCGCGCACGGCATCCTCCGCCACAACGGCGTCGAAATCGGCAAGCGGGACTTCCTCGGAGTTGCCTGACCCCCTTTTGTTTTCTGCAGCAGGCTACCCAACGAACGGCTTGTTGCGGCGGCCCCGATCGCGCAGCTCGTTTGCGTCGGACGGATACCTCCTGGCATTGCGCTGTTCGCGGCAATGCACAATTGACCACAACCCCCTCCTCTCTCCTGGAAAGACCCGATGAGTGCATCCAAATTGTTCGAGCCGCATAAGCTCGGTCCGATCACCCTGGCCAATCGCGTCGTGATGGCGCCGCTGACCCGCAACCGCGCCGTGGACGGCCTCGCGCCGGGCCCGCTGACGGCCGAATATTACAGCCAGCGCGCCTCCGCCGGCCTGCTGATCTCCGAGGCCAGCCAGGTCTCGCAGCAGGGCCAAGGCTACCAGGACACGCCCGGCATCTATTCCAAGGAGCAGATCGCCGGCTGGCGCAAGGTGACCGACGCGGTGCACGCAAAGGGCGGCCGCATCTTCGTCCAGCTCTGGCACGTCGGCCGCATCTCCCATGTCTCGCTGCAACCGAACGGCGGCGCCCCGGTCGCGCCCTCGGCGATTCCTGCCAAGACCAAGACCTTCGTCGGCGGCACCTTCACCGACGTCTCGACGCCGCGCGCGCTCGAGCTCAGTGAGATTCCCGGCATCGTCGCGGCGTTCAAGCAGGCCGCGCTCAATGCGATCGAGGCCGGCTTCGACGGCGTCGAGATCCACGGCGCCAACGGCTATCTGCTCGACCAGTTCGCCAAGGACGGCGCCAACAAGCGCACCGACGCCTATGGCGGGTCGATCGAGAACCGCGCAAAGCTGATGCTCGAGGTCGCCAAGGCCGTCTCGGAGGCGATCGGCGCCGACAAGACCGGCATCCGGCTGTCGCCGGTGACGCCCGCGAACGACATCTCCGATTCCAATCCGCAGGCGCTGTTCGACCACATCGTCGACCAGCTCGCTGCGCTGAAGCTCGTCTACATCCACGTCATCGAGGGTGCGACCGGCGGTCCGCGCGACGTCGCGCCGTTCGACTACGCGTTGCTGCGCAAGCGCTTCAAGGGCACCTATATCGCCAACAACGGCTACGACCTCGCGCTCGCCAACAAGCAGCTCGACGCCGGCGCCGCCGACCTGATCGCCTTCGGCCGGCCCTTCATCGCCAACCCGGATCTTGTCGAGCGCCTCAAGGCCAACGCCCCGCTCAACGAGCTCGACCGCGCCACGCTCTATGGTGGCGGCGAGAAGGGCTACACCGACTATCCAACGCTGAAAGCGGCGCAAGCGGCGGAGTAGTCGCCATCACGTAGGATGGGCAAAGCAGCCGCCCGCAGGGCGGCCGCGTGCCCACCATGCCTCCGCGAGAGCGGAGGGAGTGGTGGGCACGGCGCACGAGAGGCCGCGCCTGTCGCGGCGACACCTCGCTTCGCGCCTTTGCCCACCCTGCGCTTCTGCGGTCCGGCACATCCCCACCTATATCATGCTGCCCGGCAGGAAGCACCGCACATCGATGCGCAGGCCCGTATTCAGCTCGCGATAATACACGGGCCATACCATCGTCCGGCCGGCGCGATTGGGCTCGGTCACCACGGCCTCTTCCGGAACGACCCACCATTGGCCTTCAATGCGAACACGGTAGCGGCCATCCTTCGTGTCCCAATCCGTGTCCGAGAGCGCGGTGCCATCCGCATTCGAGCAGCACGGCCCCTTGCCCGAACGCAAACTCTCGAACCAGCCCTTGAGCGGAGAATTGGCGTAACGCCCATCGAGATCGCGCGCCGCCGCATCGCCAAGCAGCAGAGAATGCGCCCCCAGACTGCCGGCGAGAAGCACGACAGAGATTGTCGCTCGTACCCAAGGAGGCACGTGGGGCCGGTGAATGGCATCCATCGATGACGTGATGATCGATACAAGGCTTGAAGATCTACGGCTCACGTGCACCACCTCGCTGCTCGATACGATGCGCAATAGCTGGTCGGGTTCTGTGGCGGAATTTCGTAGTTGGCAGAGGCCGGCAGCAACTAATCGCGATGCTTCGCAAATTCCAGAAGCGCGCAGCGATCTCGTTCACGAGGTCAGCGGGATAATTGCCCAAAATCCATCGTGAGCAGACTCATCGACGATTCATACCGGCTGCGTAGGGTGGGCAAAGCAGCCGCCCGCAGGGCGGTCGCGTGCCCACCGTGCATCCGCGCAAGCGGAAGGAATGGTGGGCACGGCGCGCGGTGGAGTTGAGCTCGTGGCATGCAGTGTCGCACGCGCGCCTTTGCCTACCCTACGACAGCGGAGACACCTCACGCTTTTGGTCAAGCAACAACAAGGCCGGGATTGCTCCCGGCCTTTGACGTCGTGCTTCGCAGGTCCTGCCCGAGGCAGCCGCTTCAGAACTCCGCGCGCACCTTCAGCAGCGCCGACTGCTCGAGATACTGGCTGCCGACCACGGCGTTGTAGCCCAGCGAGATCGACTGACGCTCACCGAACGCCACCAGCTTGAGTGCTGCGCCGAGCTCGGCGAGGTTACGCTCGGGCGACGGTCCGGCGGCGAAGAAGGTCGCGCCACCACCGGCGAAGGCCGCCGTGACGTTCTGCGCGGTATTGCCGAACTCGTGCCGCCACGCCGCCAGCGTCTCCAGGCCGAAGCCGTAGGTCGATGTCACCAGCAGCGGAACGGTCGAACGGAAGCCGAGGTTCGAACGCACCGAGTTGGTGGTCTGCCTGGCGATCGCGAGCGCGGCACCTGCGGTGCTGGTCTCGGTGTAGGCCTGCTGATCGAGATGGCCGTAGGTCACGCCGGCGAACGGCGTCAGCACGGCCTCGCCGAGCTTCACCGGGACACCGAACTCGCCACGCACCAGCGTAAGCCAGCCCTTGTGGCTGCCCGAGACGGTGTCGGTAAAGCCCGCGAAGTTGACGCGGCGCGTGGTGGTGTAGTCGACCAGCGCGATGCCTGCGGAGCCGTTGACGTACCAGGACGGCTGAACATAGGCGGCGTACACCGTGCCCTGATAGTGCTGCATGCCGACCGCATCGCCGGCGGCGGTCCGATCGTCGATGCTGCTGGTGGCGTAGCCAAACGCAGCACCGACGCGGAACGCATTGTCGATCCGCTGATCGATGCCGGCGACGAGGCCCCCGGTGTTGCCGCTGTAGCCGGCAACACCCGCCACGTCACGCTGCGACGCATTGGTGCCGATCAGGCTGCCCCAGACGGTGCGCTCCGGCTCGGGCGCGATGGCCGACGCCAGCGGCGCCTTCACCGTCGGACGAGCCTTGGTCGGATGGAAGGCCATCAGCATCGAGGCGAGCGGATCGGCGTCGTCGGCGAACGCCGAGGCGACACGCGAATTGGGCGACGCGGCCGCCGCCGTCAGCCGGTTGTCGATCTGGTTCTGGAACAGCGATGCGGTGCTGAGCGGCACCTGGACCTGGGCGCCGTTGACGAGCGGACGCAACTGATCGCCGGCGCCGCGCACCTCCCGGTCGGTGCTGAGGCTCTGCACCGCGCCGCCCAGCGTCTGCAGCTGCGCATTGCTGCCGTTGTAGCCAAGCAGGCCGTTGAGCGCGGCAAGGCTGCTGGGCGAGACGCCGGCGATGGTCGCGGGCGACCGCACGGACGCGTTCAGCAGCAGAGCCCCCGTCGAGGTATCGGCAGTGAAGCCGACCAGCGCGCTGGAGAAATCGACGTCGAGCGGCGTCGCCGACACCGCCGTCGCGACACGATAGAAGTCGCCATTGCGCACGATGCCCTGAAGCGTCGGCGCAACCGTCCCCGCGCCGGCGAAGGTCACCGCGCCGGTGATGTTGCCGATCTTCGTCGACGGCGCTGCGGCGGTGCCGCCCGACCCGAAGATCGTCGTGCGCAACACCGCGCCATCGACGAGCTGCACGCCGGCCCCGCCGCTCATGGTGAGCTGCGACTTCATCAGGTCGAGCACGCCGAAATTGACGATGCTGGCGAGGCTGGTCACGCCGTCGAGCGTCAGCGAATTGCTGCCGAGGCCGCTCTGCGCGACGACGTTGCCGCTGAAGCCGGTGCCCTTCAGCAGGATGGTATTGGTCGCACCATCCTGGTCGTTGATAATGATGTCGCCGCCGAGCGCGCCGGTGTTGACCAGATTGAAGGTGCGCGCGCCGAAAAACGTCGCCGCCCGGGTGGTGCTGGCGGCGCAGAGCGGATCGGTCGTGTTCGCGCCCGCCGTCGGACAGGCATTGCCGTTGACGTCCGTGCCCGAGCCGGAGCTGCTATAGGTGCCCGCGACGGTGCCTGCGGTCGCCTTCGCAAACGAGCCGCGCGAGGCGCTCTGGTCGACCGAAATCGATCCCAAGATCGTGCCGCTGTTGGCGATGTCGTGCTCGCCCGAGCCCAGATAGAGGTTGCCCTGGATCAGGCCGGCATTGCTGATGACGCTGTCGCGCGGGCCCGAGTTCGAGCCGCTGCCGGTCAGCGGGAGGGTCGATCCCGCCGCAAGCCCCGCGGCCGTGGTCAGCGGATTGGTGTCGAGCGCCAGGATATCGCCTTTGATCACGCCGCCGGCAGTGTTGGTCAGCGTCAGCGCCTTGGTTTCGGTCACCGTCACATTGCCGCCGGCGTCGAACTTGTAGAGCGGCGAATCCGGATTGCTGCCGGGGATCGTATCGAACTCGGCGCCGGCGAAGGCGCCGATGGCCCAGTGCCCATCATAGAAGCGGCTCGCCGCCGTCCAGCTGGTGTTGGCGATGGTGCCGGAGTTGGTGATCGTGGTGTCGGCCCGGCCGTAATAGGCGGCGGCATAGTTGCCGGTCGCCGAGATCGTGCCGCCGGCGCGGTTGTTCACCACGAAGCTGTTGGTGTTGTCGTCGGAATACAGCGCCGAGATGATGGCGAGGTTGGTGCCGTTGTAGCGGCCCGTCGCGGTCGCACCGACCGAAACGCTCAGCTTGGTGGGATCGAACGCGCCGAAGAAATTCTGGGTGGCGGCGAGCGTCCCGGTGTTGTTGACGGTGAACCTGTTGACCTGGCTGTCGGCGACGATGACGTGAAGCCGGCCAGCGCTGAGCTGGCTGGTGGTGAGGCTGAGCCAGCCGGCGTTGTTGATGACGACGTTGTTGACGGCCGGATCCTCGGCATTGGAAAAATTGGCCGCGATCATGCCGCGATCGGCCAGACCGGCCTGGGTGTTGGTGGTGAGATTGCGAACGGCCGTCGAATCCAGCGTGACAATCGTCGTCGGCGGATTGGGATTGTAGCCGGTCACCGGAAAGGCCGGGTTCGCCGGCGTATAGGAATTGCTGCCGCTCGAGGGCGTCGCCGTCGCCGCAGCGGCGTCGTACACGGTGATTGCCGTGCTGATGGTCCCGCTGCAGGCGACGGTGACGCCTGGCGTCGTACATTCGGCCCTTGCCTCGCCGGCAACCATCCACGTCGACAACAACACGAAACTTGCGGCAGCCGCCTCGCTGCGCTTTCTGTTCTTTGACTTCACCTGACGCCCCACGGTACGCAATACACGGCTTCTTGTTGATGACCGATTGTATCGAAACGTGGGCAGGAGCCAGCAAGGCGAAAGTTTCTAGGAGCGCCCGGGACATTGTCAAACTAACAACTGAATTAGTCCCATAACTCCCGGACTAATTATCATCATCCGCTTCATTTGAAACACCACTCTTCCGCCAGATCTGAAATTTTAACGACAAGGACGGCGGACCGCTCCACCGTGGAGGACAGCGCAGAGATGAACTCGCGCTCCCGGTTCCGACACCTACTGGCTCCGATCAACAAATGAAAAGGCCGGGATTTCTCCCGGCCTTCTTGCCACGGTGGGGGGCTGCCGTGGCACGGCGCGGATGCGCCTATGGTGGCTGGTCGTCCGCTCCTGAGGCTCAGAACTTCGCCCGGATGCCGGCATAGGCCGCGAGCGGCATTCCCGGAACCATGCTGCGCGGATCGTTCAGCGCGAACGCCGTTCCGCCGCCGGCGGTGTTGAAGCCGGCCGGATCGAACACGGTTCCTGCCGAATAATAGCGCTGATTGAACAGGTTCTGGATCAGGCCGAACACCTCGACGTTCTTGGTCACCTGATAAGATGTGTTGACGTTCACGACCCAGTAGGCCGGGACCTTCGGGTAGACGTTGGTCTCGTCGTGCAGCAGGTACTGGCTGCCGACATAGTTGACGCTCGCCCCGACCTTCCAGGCATCGGTCACGGCATATTCCGCTCCGAGCTTCAGGCGATGCGCCGGAATGCCGGGAATGTGGTTGCCGGAGACGACGCCGACCGGCACCCGGAGGAACGGATCGTTGACGTCGAAGGCGCTGCGGAAGGTGGCGTCGATGAAGGTGTAGTTGGCGTAGGCGGTCCACCGGTTCCAGGCCAGGTCGACCTTGGCCTCGACACCCTGGCGCAGGGTGGTGCCGGCGTTCTTGAAATAGCCGCGCACCGGGTTGAGCGGATCGACCACCTGCAGGATGTCGTCGGAATTCTCGGTGCGGAACAGGCTGAGGCCCCAGCGCAGCCGCCAGCCGTCATCGACCGCCACCGATTTGATCGGCGCCTTGCGGTAGGCCGGCAGGTCGGCAGCGTAGGCCGAGCGGCCGCCGGAGATCTCGCCGCGCAGGCCGCCTTCGACCGTGCGCGACACCACCTGCTTGAGCGGCGGATCGGCGATCAGGAAGTTGTCGATCAGGCAGGGATTGGCCGGATCGGAGCAGCCTAGCTCGAGCGGCGTCGGCGCGCGGTTGGCTTCGGAGTAGCCGGCATAAGCGGTCATATCAGGCGTGATCTTGTAGGTCAGGCCGACCACCGGGTTGAAACGCTGAAAGTTGTTGTTGCTGTTCAGGAGCGGCGCGAAGCCGGTCTGGTCGCGCAGGTTGATCTGCGCCCAGTTGAAGCGGCCGCCAGCCGTCAGCGCCAGCTGCGAGGTGATGTCGAAGGTGTTGGTCGCGTAGACGCCGAGATAGGTGTTCTTGGCATTCAGGTTGACCGGAGCAAGGCCGGCGTTGGGCTGGTCGATATAGACGCCGAGGCCGGTGACGAACAGGTTGTTGTCGAGGGTGCCGAGCTCGGAGGTCGCCTGGAAGTTGGTGTTGCCGTGATCGACGCTGGCGCCGACGACGAAATGGTTGTCATGACCGAATAGCTGCGTGGTCGAGGTCGCCTGCAGCGAGCCACCATAGCTGTCGGTCTTGACCGTGTTGCGGTCGATCTGGCCGAGCGCCGCATCGGCGGCCAGCGTGTTGGCGGTTGGGCCGTTGCGGTTGATGTCCCACGGGGTCCCGGCGGCGTCCTCAAGGACGAACACGCCGCCGCCGTCCTGCACTTCGGTGCCATTGCCGTCGACGCGCGCCGACTTGTAGTTACGGTAGTAGCCGTTGGCCTGGATCGACAGCGTGTCGGTCGGTGTCCACTTCGCGCTCGCCTGCACCATCTGCATCTGCAGATGCAGCGACTGCGGCCAAGTATAGACGCTGGACCAGCGCTGGTTCAACATCTCGATCGGCGTCGCGGCCACCGAGCCGAGCTTGTTGTCGGCGCCGGTGAAGGACAGGTGGAATTCGGTATTGTCGCCGCGCGCGCCGAAATCGGTATACATGCGCCGGATCTGCGAGGCCGACGAGTAGTCGCGCCAGCCGCGGTCATAGGCGCCCTCCGCCGCGATATAGGCCGAATAGGTGCCGTTGTTCCAGCCGTATTGCGCGCCCGACTGGACCCGGCCGAACGATCCGCCGAACAGCTGGGCTTCTCCGCCCTGGTAGGTGAAGCCGTTCTTCATCTCGATCGACATGGCCCCGCCGGTGGCGTTGAGGCCGAACAGCGGATTGTTCGGCATCAGCGTCATGCGCGCAATCGCCATTTCCGGGATCAGGTCCCAGTTCACGACGTCACCGAAGGCCTCGTTGATCCGGGTGCCGTTCTGGTAGACGGCGATGCCCTGCGGCGTCCCGAGCACGGGTGAGGCGGTCTGACCGCGATAATTCAAGTCGCGCTGGAACGCGTTCCCGGTCTGGTCGCTGAGGGAGACCCCGGGCACCGATTGCAGGATGCTGTCGAGCAGCGTCGGCGCGCGGCTGTGGTCGAGCTCCCGCGCCCCGATGGTTTCGACATTGGAAGGAATCTTGTCCTTCGCGATCTCGCTGCCCTGAACGGGCGAGACGCCGACCACCTCGATGGTCTGCAGGGTTTGCTGCGCGAACGCAGCCGTAGGCAGCAACGCACACGTCGCGAGAAGCGCGCTCTTCAGCGCCGACAGTCTGGTCAAGACGTCCCCCAGTTTCTTGTCGACCGGTTCCGGCAACAGCCCACGCCCCTGAGCCTTTACCCGCACCAGAAACGGCCGATTTACCTGTTTACGAACGTTAACATTCGTAAACAGCCCTCCAGTTCGTCGCAACGGGCAATATTCTTCGGTACCTAGGGACAATCTTCCCGGATCCGGAAAGTGGCGATCAATTCGCCGAGCTATCTCCCAGCCTCGGCCGCACTGTTGCACCCGATCCTGGTTTGCAAGGGAACTCACATGGTAGAGGAAGCATCGGCGCCGTCGGCGCCATAAGGGCAAGACCTTCATCGGATGTATCGCGTTCTGCTCGTCGATGACCACCCGGTCGTGATCACGGCCTGTCGCTGGCTGCTGAATGAAGCCGGGATCCGCTCGCTGTCCGAGGCACACGATGCCGACAGCGGGTACCAAGCCTACATCCGCGACCGGCCGGACGTCGCGATCGTCGATCTGCGTCTACAGGGACGGGAACTCGGCGGAATCAGTCTGATCGAACGCATGCGGTCGCACGATCCCCGCGCCCGAATCCTGGTCTTCAGCATGCACGCCGATCCGCGTATCGTCCGCTCCGCGATCGACGCCGGCGCCAACGGCTATTTGCTCAAGGACGCCCCGCCGCACGAGCTGCCAAAGGCATTGGAACAGGTTCGAACCGGCGGCACCTATCTCGACCCGCAGCTCGCCACCCGCATCGCCCTGCTCCGCGCCGATCCGGACGGCATGGCGACCGCGGCATTGACCCCGCGCGAGCGCCAGGCACTTGCGCTGCTGGCTCAGGCGAAATCCTATCAGGCGATCGCCGACCATCTCGGCATCAGCTACAAGACCGTCATCAACCTGACCTACCGGCTGCGACAGAAGCTCGGGGCGCGCAGCCTGCCCGACCTGGTTCGTCTCGCAGTGGAAATGTCCCGCCCAAGCATGTGAGGGCCAATCGCCCTCCCTGCCGGCCCGCCACGAGCATCCGCCTGAAAGACGAGGGCCTGCGACGGTCTCCCATCACAGGCCCTCGAGCTCATGTCTGTGTCGCGTCGGTCCAGTGCGGACCAATGTCTCACTTCAGCAGCTTGGCCACCGACTTCAGCTCCTTGGAATCGAGCGTGCCGTCATGGTCAGGATCGGCCGCCTTGAAGCGGCCTTCCACCAGCGCGAGATACTCGTCCTTGGTCAGCGTGCCGTCATTGTCGGGATCAGCGGCCTTGAGATCCTTGGCCGAAACGCGGCCGCGCAGCTCCTTGGCGTCGAGCGTGCCGTCGTGGTCGCGATCGAGACGATCGAACAGCGCGCCGGCGGCCGTGCGGACCTCGTTCATGTCGGCGGTGCCGTCCTTGTCGGGGTCGATCGAGGTCAGCAGCTTGGAAGGGGCCGGTGCACTGACAGCGATCGTCGACGTGCCGACGATTGCTGTCATGCCGACGGCAGCGGCCGTCATCATCAGTTTCCAATTCATCGAATTGATCCTTTGTCTCCGCCGTCCGGGGGGCGGCGATGAAGGGCACGAAAACAACGTATGCGAGCGTCGGCGGTTCACCGGCAACGCGCCACACATCGCTTTGACCTATGGGAGGCCTTGTCATTTCGCAAGTGCAAGAACGCGACGCCCGGGAAATTCCCGCAAGAGCGTCGGGACTAGAACCTCGGTCCGTGCAGGAAATATCTCCCCGGACGGTCGCGACGCGGACCGCTATCGTGGTCGAAGACACCTCCTCCTGCCTCGGCCCGGGCATTGGCGACGTGGCGTCCGCGCTTGGCGACATGCCTTGCGGTTCTGGCACCGCTCCCCGATGACGCCTGTCGGACTTGCCCAACCTGACCTCTCTTGCCGGCCTGGGTTTGATTCCACCACGCTTCCAACTGGTCCCGCAGCGACTCCTCCGCGAAGGCGCGTCCATCCGGCAGCAGCGTGGACAGAAGGAGTGTGAGCACCAGTCCGAGCCGCATCGGCTGAGCGGACAAGCGGCGACGATGACCGGGTGTGTGAAGCACGGGCGTGTCCATTCTCTGGCTGATCCGGCGATCAGCAATGCATGCTCTGGCTGATCCGGCGATCAGCAATGCATGCTGCAGCACATGTTTTCCTCGCTCTATGACTTCAATGTGTTTGCAACACGCCACATTCATCGCCGCCCTGAGATTCACTCGCGAAATGGCCGCCATATTGTCCCGGTCAAAATGTCCCGTTCGACTTGCCAAAACATCCCTATTCCTCATCGAAACAGGAAGGGCCGGAGCAATTGCGGCATTCAACGACTGATCGTTTCCCGATCGCGTCATCTTTCAGCCGACAGGCCCGCATGTTTTCGCCCCGCCGACTCGTTAGCTCATCAGTTGAAGGGAGCGCGGGGACATGCAGCCGAACGGCATCGCCAGGAGTGCGAGTAGACGATCGCGATTGTACATAGCTGCCGGTGCTCTCGTTCTCGCGCCGTTCGGTGCAGCGGCCGAGGAGATCCAGGGCAATGACCCCGCCTCGCCCGGACATTTCCAGGTCGAACAGCGCTTCGGCTATCTGACAACCTTCAATCCGCAACAGAACGGCGGACGCCGCGTGCCGCAGCGTGCGGTCACCGGCGAGACCGAGATCGGCTACTCGCCGACCGAATGGTACGAGATCGCGTTGACCTCGCCTTACGCCTTTGCCCGCACCAATGTGCCGATGGCGCTTGGCAACGTGATGGACAATGGCGTGCCCGGCTATTCATTTCAGTCCGGCGGCGTCACCATTCGCCAGACCTTCATCCAGGGCGACCGGCTTGAGCGCACCGTCTTCCTCGGCCTGGTGTCACGCACCATCCTGGCGCCGCAGGGCGGCCTGACGCCGGACCTGTGGGTCGCCAACAAGGCCGGAGCCGGCCAGCCCGGCGCGCCGCGCTTCGTGCAGGAGGCCACGCCGCGGGTGGCGCAGATGTTCACGCCGATCATCGGCGTCAACCTGCCCAACGACTATCAGCTCATCTTCAACGCCAACATGACCTTCGGCATCGACGGCGCCGGCTCGGCCTTCGAGCCCTCGGTGCGCTTCGTCAAGCGCCTCAGCGATCGCTGGACCATCGGTATCGAGCACTTCTCCAATCTCGGACCGTTCGGCTACATCCTGCCCTGGAATCAGCAGATGCAGACGCTCTACGCAGTCGCCGACACCCGCTTCAAGGGCTTCGAGCTCAGCTTCGGCGTCGGCTACGGCCTGACCAACGCCTCGCGCGGCCTTGCCGTCAAGACCAGCATAGGCAAGGATTTCTGACCCCCCGCGCCTTCATCCCATGACCAATCATAAGAAAAGGACACTCGTCATGCGTCGCCTCGTCACCGCCTGCGCGCTTCTCATGCTGGCCGGCTCCGCCGCGTCCGCCGAGGACGGCCCGCGCTTCCTCAATCGCACCGGCCAGACCATCGTGAAAATGTACCTGGCGGCCGCCGGCACCAAAACCTGGGGCGCCGACCAGTGCAAGAACGACGACGAGGGCGAGGTCGACCACAATGAGCGCATGACGCTGGTCGGCGTGAAGTCCGGCCGCTACGACATCAAGCTGTCCGAAAAGGGCGGCCGCACCTGCGTCGCCAAGAACATCGAACTCAAGGAAGGCGCGCAGTTCGTCGTGCGCGATACGGATCTGACCGAGTGCAGCAAATAAGCGGCACGCGGCGGCACCGATATCGCCCTGGATGGCGCCGCGTTCAGCGCGGCCTCAGATGGAGGGGGACCGTGCGCGAGACCTGCGCCTGAGCCATCGCCGGCGGAAAGCGCGGGAACGGCGCGGCGCGTTCGATGATGCCCATCGCCGCGCGGTCCAGCGCCGGCGAGCCCGAGCTTCCAGCGAGCCGTCGCGACAGCAGCCGTCCGTTGCGATCGATCACGACGTTCAGCATGACGGTGCCGCTCGCGCCATTGCCGTCGGAGGGATAGGCTGCGGCGCGGCGGATCTGCGCCACCACCTCGGCGTTCCAACTGGCCTGGCCCTCGCGCGCCCCGACGCTGTCCTCGCCGGGATTGGGCGCCGACGCGACACGTGAAGGCCGGGCCGCCGGCGCCGCAGCCGGCTTCGGCGGTGCCGGCTTCCTCTCGGCCCTCTCCTTCTTCTCCACCGGCTTGCGCTCGACACGCTCGGGCACGGGAACGGGCTTCGGCTCCGGCGGTATCGCCTCGATCGGTTTCGGTGGCGGCGGCGGCGGCGGCAAAACGACATCGTCTGCACGCGGCGGCTCGGGCGCGAGCGCGACCTTTGGCGCGGGCTCCGGCGAGGGAATGACATCCGGCACCGGCTCCGGCTGCGCCATGACCTGCGGCTCCGGCTCGGAGGGAGCCGGCGGGACAGGCTCAGCGACGGCCTCGCGCGCGACCGGGTCGTCCTTCACCGGCTCGTCCTTCGGCGGCTCCACCGGCGGCGGCTCGGACGCCGGCGCATCCTGCGCCGTCGGCGCCGGCTCGCTCACCACCGCCGGGGTGAACACGACGTCGAAGGCCGGCGCCTGGGCACGTCCCTGCGGCGCGGGACGCAGCAGCAGATAGCCGACGGCGAGCCCGACATGCAGCCCGCCCACCACCAGCGCGACGATGGTCCACAGCGTCCGCTCCCGCCGCTGCTCGTATTCGAACGGATCGAGCGTGAGGACGCTCACTGCGCGCCCCGGTCTTCCAGGGCGACGAGCGCGACCTTGGTGTAGCCGGCGCGGCGCAACGTGTTCATCAGCGCCATCACCTCGCCATAGGGCAGCGTCTGATCGGCGCGCAGCAGCACGCGCTGCTCGTGATCGGACTTGGTGGCGGCATCGAGCGAGGCGGCGATGTCGGGCTGCGCCACGCTCTGGTCGCCAACGGCGAGCGAGCGGTCGGCCTTGAAGGTGACGAAGACCGGCGTCTCCGCGCGCGGCTGCGGCTCGGCCGAGATCGCCGGCAGGTTGACCGGGACGTCGACAGTGGCGAGCGGCGCGGCGACCATGAAGATGATCAAGAGCACCAGCATGACGTCGATGAACGGCGTCACGTTGATGTCGTGCGTCTCCTCGAATTCGTCGGGGCGTCGGGCAAGCTTGACGGCCATGGCTCACTCCGCCGGATTGGCGATCGACAGCATCGGCGCCTCGACGGCGCGGATGGCGCTGCGCCGCGTTTCGGCGGGCCCCGCGTGCTGCCGGTCGAGATCACGGCTGAGCAGGCGCATGACCGCCACCGATGCATCGGCGATGACGGCGCGATAGCCGCCGGTGGCGCGCGCGAACAGGTTGTAGATCACGACCGCGGGAATCGCGGCGGCGAGGCCGAAGGCGGTCGCGAGCAGCGCTTCCGCAATGCCCGGCGCCACCACCGCGAGGTTGGTCGTATGGGCATGCGAGATGCCGATGAAGCTGTTCATGATGCCCCAGACGGTGCCGAACAGGCCGACGAACGGCCCGACCGCGCCGACCGTGGCGAGAATGCCGATGCCGCGGCCGATGCGCGCCACCGCCGCCGCCTCGATCCGCTCGAACTGCCAGGAGACACGCTCCTTGATGCCATCGGCGGGGAGGCCACGCGACTTGTCGATTTCGTCATCGGCGACGGCCAGCAGCCGGCCGACCACACCGTCGTCGGCGGAAATGCGTCCCGTCGCATCCGACAGCGCGCGCGCGGCCATCGCGATGCCGAGCGCGCTGCGCGAGGTACGCAGTGCCGCGCGGAGTTGGATCGTCTTCACCACCAGAACGGTCCAGGTTGCGACTGAAGCCAGCGCCAGCCCGATCATCACCGCCTTCACGACGATGTCGGCCTGCATGAACATGGTCCAGGGCGACAACGCCTCCGGCAGCGTGCTCGCGATATTGGCGATGTGCGCCTGATCCATGGCCGTACTCCCTCGGTGGCCCCGTGGTTGGTGATCACGATCCCGGCGTGGATCGCATGGGGCCATGCCGGATCGTGTCGAGGCCTTGTTGTTTCGTGTCGTTGGGGCAAAGTCACGGCGAAGATCGCGACAATCCCGATCGTCAAAGAGTGCCGCCTGTCCCCACCGGCTTCAAGGCATTTGCTGCGTGGAAGTTGTCCTATGCGACCCGGGAATAATTCCCGAATGGAACGGGAAGCCCCTCACCTCTGGGCCAAAAGAAAAGGCCGGGATTGCTCCCGGCCTTCGTGATGGGATTGCCGGTCGAGCCGGACGACGACTTCAGAGCGTGGGCTCACTTCGCCTCTGCGCGCTTCGGCGGGGTCGCCGGCCACGACTTGATCAGGGTGTCGTAGTCGATCGTCTCGCCCTTCGGCTTCTCGTTCGCGAGCTTGCGCTGCGGAGCGATGTTGCCGTCCTTGGCCGACTTGTTGAACCAGAACTCGGCCGATTCCTTCTTGTTCAGCTTCGGACCGCATTCGCCCTGGACCTTGGATTTCTCGAGACGCTCGAGGACGGAGTCCTGGGCGGCTGCGAGCGCATCCATCGCGGCCTGCGGCGTCTTCGCACCGGACGACGCATCGCCGATGTTCTGCCACCACAGTTGCGCCAGCTTCGGATAGTCGGGCACGTTGTTGCCGGTCGGGGTCCACTGCACGCGCGCGGGCGAGCGGTAGAACTCGACGAGGCCGCCGAGCTTCGGCGCACGCTCGGTGAACGACTTGTCCCAGATGTCGGATTCACGGATGAAGGTGAGACCGACATGGCTCTTCTTCAAGCTGACCGTCTTGGAGACGATGAACTGCAGGTACAGCCAGGCGGCCTTGCGGCGATCCGGCGGGGTCGACTTCAGCAGCGTGAGCGAGCCCGCGTCCTGATAGCCGAGCTTCATGCCTTCCTTCCAGTAGGCGCCGTGCGGCGACGGAGCCATGCGCCACTTCGGCGTGCCGTCAGCGTTCACGACTGGCAGACCCGGCTTCACCATGTCGGCGGTGAAGGCGGTATACCAGAAGATCTGCTGGGCGACGTTGCCCTGCGCGGGCACCGGGCCAGCCTCGGAGAAGGTCATGCCCTGCGCCTGCGGCGGCGCGTACTTCTTCATCCAGTCGAGATATTTGGTGATCGAGTAGACCGCCGCCGGGCCGTTGGTGTCGCCGCCGCGCTCGATCGACGAGCCGACCGGACGGCAGCCTTCCATGCGGATGCCCCATTCGTCGACCGGCAGGCCGTTCGGGATGCCCTTGTCGCCGTTGCCGGCCATCGACAACCAGGCGTCGGTGAAGCGCCAGCCGAGCGAGGGATCCTTCTTGCCATAGTCCATGTGGCCATAGACCTTGACGCCGTTGATCTCCTTGATGTCGTTGGTGAAGAACTCGGCGATGTCCTCGTAGGCCGACCAGTTCACGGGCACGCCGAGGTCGTAGCCATATTTGGCCTTGAACTTGGCCTTGTAGTCCGGGTTGGTGAACCAGTCGTAGCGGAACCAATACAGGTTGGCGAACTGCTGGTCGGGCAGCTGATAGAGCTTGCCGTCCGGCGCGGTCGTGAACGACTTGCCGATGAAGTCGTTGACGTCGAGCATCGGATCGGTGACGTCCTTGCCCTCGCCCTTCATGTAGTCCGACAGCGCGATCGTCTGGCCGTAGCGGAAGTGGGTGCCGATCAGGTCGGAGTCGTTGATCCAGCCGTCATAGACGTTCTTGCCGGACTGCATCTGGGTCTGCAGCTTCTCGACGACGTCGCCTTCCTGGATCAGGTCGTGCTTCAGCTTGATGCCGGTGATCTCGCTGAAGGCCTTGGCCAGAGTCTTGGCCTCGTACTCGTGGGTGGTGATGGTCTCGGAGACGACGTTGATCTCCATGCCCTTGAAGGGCTCGGCGGCCTTGGCGAACCACTCGAGCTCCTTCTTCTGCTCTTCCTTCGACAGGGTCGAAGGCTGGAATTCGCTGTCGATCCACTTCTGGATCGTGGCGTCGTCCGCACGTGCCGGCACGGACAGCGTCATAGTGGCGGCGAACAGCGCGGCAGCGCTGGTCATCGCGAGATAGCTCGCCTTGGTCAGGTGATGCTTCCTAGGTTTCAAGTGTCGCATGCTTTCCTCCTTGAGCGACAGACGTATCCAGGTCCGGGTTGCCCCCGGATCTGCCCCTTTTCACCTGCGTCAGACGGTGCGGAAGATCGCAACGGCTGATGCAAGCGAAATTGCGGTCGCGAGCCACAGGCTCGAAACCTCAAACCCTTCCTCGCCGATCGGCAAGGTCGCAATCGTGTCGGTGCCGATCAGACCGATCCATGCAAGATGAATGACGGCAGCCGAGATCAGCGAGATGAACAGCCGGTCGCCGCGTGTGGTCGGAATGCGCAGCACGC
Organism: Bradyrhizobium sp. SZCCHNPS1003; assembly: GCF_032381555.1. Classification (NCBI taxonomy): domain Bacteria; kingdom Pseudomonadati; phylum Pseudomonadota; class Alphaproteobacteria; order Hyphomicrobiales; family Nitrobacteraceae; genus Bradyrhizobium; species Bradyrhizobium sp. SZCCHNPS1003. Next base: position 29,600 of record NZ_JAUHIU010000023.1, on the reverse strand, counting down.
CGACGCGCTCGGCCTCGGGATAGCGCGCGGCGAGTAGCGTCATGACGCCAAGGGTGCAGGCCAGCGCGGCGAAGAAGATCGCCGTCGGCGCAGTCCAGGCCATCCATGCGATGCTGTCCATGGCTATCAGCTCCAGGCGATAATGGACCCCCTCCCCCGCTTGCGGGGGAGGGTTGGGGTGGGGGCGCCGCGAGTCCGACTGCCCAAGAGGAGAGATGCCCCTACCCGCATCGCATCTGACGATGCGATGCGACCTCCGCCGCAAGCGGGGGAGGTGGAGCGGAGGCCGTCGCGGATCGTCTGCATCATCACACCCGCCCCAGCGCGAAGCCGCGCGCGATGTAGTTGCGGACGAACCAGATGACGAGCGCGCCCGGGATGATGGTCAGCACGCCGGCAGCCGCGAGCAGGCCCCAATCCATGCCGGACGCCGACACGGTCCGGGTCATCACCGCCGAGATCGGCTTGGCATAGACCGAGGTCAGCGTGCGCGCGAGCAGCAGCTCGACCCAGGAGAACATGAAGCAGAAGAAGGCGGCGACGCCGATGCCGCTGGCGATCAGCGGCACCAGGATCTTCACGAAGAAGCGCGGGAACGAATAACCGTCGAGGAACGCGGTCTCGTCGATCTCACGCGGCACCGAGGACACGAAGCCCTCGAGGATCCAGACCGCGAGCGGAACGTTGAAGATGCAATGCGCGAGCGCGACCGCCCAGGGCGTATCGAACAGGCCGATCGCGGAATAGAGGTTGAAGAACGGCAGCGCGTAGACGGCGGCCGGCGCCATGCGGTTGGACAGCAGCCAGAAGAACAAATGCTTGTCGCCGAGAAAGCGGTAGCGCGAGAACGCGTAGGCCGCCGGCAGCGCCACCAGGATCGAGATCACCGTGTTGAGGATCACGTATTTCAGCGAATTGATGTAGCCGGAATACCAGCTCTCGTCGGTGAAGATCCGCATGTAATTCGCGACCGTCGGCTGATGCGGCCACAACGTCATCGTGGTGACGATCTCGGTGTTGGTCTTGAAGCTCATGTTGACGAGCCAGTAGATCGGCAACAGCAGAAACACCAGGAACAGCGAAATGATGACCCGACGGCCCGGAATCGTATTCATCACGCGCCCCCTTCCGTCGGCCGGCGCTCGGCGCCGGCATTGGTCATGATGGTGTAGAACACCCAGCAGACGATCAGGATGATCAGATTGTAGACCAGCGACAGCGCCGCCGCCTTGCCGAGGTCGAACTGGCCGAGCGCGATCTTGACGAGCTCGATCGAGATGAAGGTGGTGGAGTTGCCCGGTCCGCCGCCGGTGACCACGAACGGCTCGGTATAGATCATGAAGCTGTCCATGAAGCGCAGCAGCACGGCAATCAGCAGCACGCGGTGCATCTTGGGCAGCTGGATCGCGGTGAACACCGCCCAGCGCGAGGCGCCGTCGATCTGCGCAGCCTGATAATAGGCGTCGGGGATCGACTTCAGGCCGGCATAGCACAGCAGCGCCACCAGGCTGGTCCAGTGCCACACGTCCATGACGATGACGGTGGCCCAGGCATCGAGATCGTTGGACACGTAATTGTAGTCGATGCCTACGCTCGTCAACGCATAGCCAAGCAGGCCGATGTCGGGCCGGCCGAAAATCTGCCAGATGGTGCCGACCACGTTCCACGGAATCAAGAGCGGCAGCGCCAGCACGACGAGGCAGAAGGCCACGGTCCATCCGCCCCGCGGCATCGACAGCGCCACGACGATGCCGAGCGGCACCTCGATGGCCAGGATCGCGAGCGAGAAGATCAGGTTGCGCCCGAGCGAGGCGAGGAAGCGGCCGCCGAGATCGGTCGAGGGATCGAGCAGCTCCTTGAACCAGCCGACACCGTTCCAGAAGAACTGGTTGTTGCCGAACGTGTCCTGCATCGAATAGTTCACCACCGTCATCAGCGGCAGCACGGCGGAGAACGCCACCAGCAGGAACACCGGCAGCACCAGGAACCAGGCCTTGTTGTTGATGGTCTTGTCCATCACTCAGGCTCCCTCGACGAGACGGCTGTCGGCATAGACGTGGACATAGGCTGGATCGAACTTCAGCCCGATCGCCGAGCCCTGCGGCGAGAAGCCGGCCGGCAGTCGCGCGGCGAACTTGACGTCGCCGACACGGACGCGCGCGAAGCGGATGCGGCCAAGATCGTCGACGCGCTCGATATTGGCATCGAGCAGGCCGGGCCCGGGCTGAGCGACATCGACGAATTCCGGACGGACGCCGATCTCGATCTTGGCTCCGGCCGGCAGCGCGTCGTAGCTGCGCGCCAGCGTCAGGGTGTGACCGTCGATGCGGGCCTCGCGGCCCTTCACCTCGGCCGAGAGGATGTTCATGCCAGGCGAGCCGATGAAGTAGCCGACGAAGGTATGCGCCGGCTTGTCGAACAGCTCAGCGGGCGTGCCACTCTGCACGACGCGGCCGTCATGCATGACGACGACGGTGTCGGCGAAGGTCAGCGCCTCGGTCTGGTCGTGGGTGACGTAGATCATCGTCAGGTCGAGTTCGCGATGCAGCGCCTTCAGCTTTGAGCGTAGTTGCCATTTCAACTCTGGATCGATCACGGTCAGCGGCTCGTCGAACAAGACGGCGGCGACGTCGGAGCGCACCAGGCCGCGGCCGAGCGAGATCTTCTGCTTGGCGTCGGCCGTGAGCCGCGTCGCCTTGCGGTTGAGGTCCGGCGTGAGGTCGAGCAGCCGCGCGATCTCGGCGACGCGCTTGTCGATCGCGGCTTTCGGCACGCCGCGGTTCTTGAGGGGAAAAGCGAGATTTTCGCCGACCGTCATCGTGTCGTAGATGACCGGAAACTGGAACACCTGCGCGATATTGCGTTCGCGGGTCGAGGCTTTGGTGATGTCGGTGCCGTCGAACAGGATCTTGCCGTGCGAGGGCGTCAGGATGCCGGAGATCAGGTTGAGCAGCGTGGTCTTGCCGCAGCCGGACGGGCCGAGCAGCGCATAGGCGCCGCCCTGGCGCCAGGTCATCGTCACCGGCTTCAGCGCGTAGCTCTCGATATCGCCGCTGTTGCCGTTGTAGGCGTGGGCGAGATCGACGAGGTCAATGCGGGCCATGCGGCATCTCCCTCAGATCGCCGGCGCGGCGACCAGGCGGTCGCCGGCGTCGAACACGAACACATTGGACGGATCGAGCACCGCGTCGAGGATCTCGCCGGGCTCGTATTCATGGACGCCGTGCAGCACGGAGACCCAGTTCATGCCGTCGCGCGTCAGATGCACGAAGCTCTCCGATCCCGTGATCTCGGTGACCGAGACGGTCGCAGGAAAGGCATGGCGGCCGTGGCTGCCGTCGCCTTTGCCAAGCCCGAGTTGATGCGGGCGGAAGCCGACGCGGTAGGCGCCATCGGGCAGATCAGCATAGAGGCCGACCGCCGGCGCCTTGACCCCGCCGGCATACTCCACGCTCTCGCCGCGCTTCTGGATCTCGACCGTGTTCATCGGCGGATCCGAGAATACCTGGCCGACACGTAAGGTGTCGGGTCGGCGATACACGGCCGCGGTATCGCCGGCCTGTAGCGCCTGCCCTTCCCACATGCAGATGGTGCGGCCACCGAGCAGCAGCGCCTCCGACGGCTCGGTGGTGGCGTAGACGAAGATCGCGCCCGAGGCCTCGAAGATGCGCGGCAGCTCGGTCCGCAGTTCCTCGCGCAGCTTGTAGTCGAGATTGGCGAGCGGCTCGTCCAGCAGCACGAGGTCCGCCCCCTTCACCAGTGCGCGCGCAATCGCCGTGCGCTGCTGCTGGCCGCCGGAGAGCTGCAGCGGCGTGCGCTTCAGATAGGGCTCGAGCCGCAGCAGCCGGGCGGCTTCCGCCACGCGCTTCTCGATCTCCTGGCGCGACTTGCCTTGCACGCGCAGCGGCGAGGCGATGTTCTCATAGACCGAGAGCGAGGGATAGTTGATGAACTGCTGATAGACCATCGCGACCGAGCGCTGCCGCACGTCGGCGCCGGTGACGTCCTTGCCGTCGACCAGCACCCGCCCCGTGGTCGGCCGGTCGAGGCCGGCGAGCAGTCGCATGATCGAGGTCTTGCCGGACAGCGTTGGCCCGAGCAGCACGCTCAGCGTGCCGCGCTGCAACGTCAGCGAGACGTCGCGAATGGTGGTCACGCCGTCGACGATTCGGGAGACGTGATCGAGCGTGACGCTCATGCGCGCCCTCCCGCCTCACGCGCCGGCACGGCGGAGCGCTCGCGATTGGCTGTGATCCACGCATCGAGCGCGGCGATCTCAGCCGCCGACATCCGCAACCCCAGCTTCGATCGACGCCACACGATGTCCTCGGCCGTCAACGCCCACTCGTTCGTCATCAGGTACCTGACTTCACGCTCCGTCAAGGTGCCACCGAAATCCTGGCCGAGATCGGCCAAAGATGTCGCACCGGCGAGCATGGCCGCAGCCCGCGTGCCATAGGCATGGGCGATCCGCTTCGCATGTGCATCCGACAGGAACGGATAGGTCTTGCGGAGATCCGCAATCAACGGCGCAACGGCCGAAACCTTCATGTCGCCGCCGGGCAGCGGCGCCTTGCCGGTCCACCCCTCCTCCGCCTTGCCACCTTTCACATAGGGGGCGAGACGCTCCAGCGCCTCTTCCGACAGGCGCCGGTAGGTGGTGATCTTGCCGCCATAGATCGACAGCAGCGGCAAGCCGCCGGGCGTATCGAGCTCGAACACGTAGTCGCGGGTCGCCGCCTTGGCCTCGCTGGCGCCATCGTCATAGAGCGGACGCACGCCGGAATAGCTCCAGACCACGTCGGCCGGCGTCACCGGCTTGGCGAGATATTCGCCGAGCGCGGCGCAGAGATAGGCGATCTCCTCGTCGGTCGCCTTCACCTTGGCCGGATCGCCCTGATAGTCGCGATCGGTGGTGCCGATCAGCGTGAAATCCTGCTGATAGGGAATGGCGAAGATGATGCGGCCGTCGGCGTTCTGGAAGATGTAGGCGCGGTCGTGGTCATAGAGCTTGCGCACCACGATGTGCGACCCCTGCACCAGCCGCACTTTCGCTTTCGCATTGACGCCGGCGCCGGTCGCCAGCACCTGCTCGACCCAGGGACCGGCGGCATTGACCAGCGCGCGCGCCTTGATGGTCTCGCGCTCGCCGGTCTGCGTGTTCTCGGTGGTGACCAGCCAATGGCTGCCATCCTGCCGGATTTCGATCGCGCGCGTGCGGGTGCGGATGACGGCGCCGCGATCGACGGCATCGCGCGCGGTCAGCACGACCAGACGCGCATCGTCGACGAAGCAGTCGGAATATTCGAAGCCCTTGCTGTAGCGCCCGGGGATCAAGGGGCGGCCGACCTCGTCGCTGCGCAGGTTCACCGACCGCGTCGGCGGCAGCAGCTTGCGGCCGCCGAGATGATCATAAAGGAACAGGCCGAGGCGCAGCAGCCAGGCCGGGCGCAGGCCGGAATGATGCGGTAGCACGAAACGCAACGGGCGGATGATGTGGGGCGCGATCTGCCACAGGATTTCGCGCTCGATCAGCGCCTCGCGGACCAGCCGGAACTCGTAATATTCGAGATAGCGCAGGCCGCCATGCACGAGCTTGGTGGACCAGGACGAGGTTCCGCTCGCCAGATCGTTCATTTCACAAAGGAAAACGGAATTTCCGCGTCCGGCCGCATCGCGCGCGATGCCGCAACCGTTCACGCCGCCTCCGATAATGGCGAGGTCGTAGATCCGCTCCAACAGACGCATCCCCCGGGCAATCGCCTTGACTGTGGCGATTTCACTTTCGGTTTCGAGTTAAACACAAACGAAAGTGAAAGCAAATCGAAATTCGCATGTTGGGCCGCGATTGGGCAAAACCTGCCCAAACCGGGATCAAGGAGCCTGCGAGAGTGGCGGAACGTCAGGCGCGGCGGAGCACGGCGGACCCCGCCGTTTCGGTTGCCTCCGCGGCGTCGTCGGCGTCGGCGGCGGGCATCGCCGAGACCACCTCGATGCCGCGGCTATGGCAGAGGCTGGCCAGTCCGTCCGGCAGCGGCCGGTCGGTGACGAAGGTCTGGATCTGGCTGAGATGGGCGATGCGCACCGGCGCGCTGCGATGAAGCTTGGTGGAATCGGCGACCAGCATCACGCTGCGGGCATTGGCGATGATGGCCTGGGCGACCTGCACCTCGCGATAGTCGAAGTCGAGCAGCGCGCCCTCCTCGTCGATCGCGGATGCGCCGATGATCGCGTAGTCGACCTTGAACTGGCCGATCAGCTGCGTCGCCGTCGATCCGATCACGCCGCCATCCGAGCGCCGCACCGTGCCGCCGGCCACGATCACCTCGATGCGCGGATGCGGATAGAGCAGCATCGCGACGTTGAGATTGTTGGTGATGACGAGCAGGTCCTGGTGCGACGACAGCGCGCTCGCCACCTCCTCCGTCGTGGTGCCGATGTTGATGAAGAGCGAGGAGCCGTTCGGAATCCGCGCGGCGGCGACCGCGCCGATCGCCTTCTTCTCGTCGGCAGCGACGAAGCGCCGCGCCTCGTAGGCGAGATTCTCGACGCCGGAGGCGATGATGGCGCCGCCATGGATGCGCGTCAGCGCGCGCTGCTCGCACAGATCATTGAGGTCCTTGCGGATGGTCTGGGCCGAGACTTCGAAGCGGCGCGCGAGATCCTCCACCATGACGCGGCCGGAGGCGCGGGCGATGTTAAGGATGTCGGTCTGGCGTTGGGAAAGGACGGCCATGGCAAGCTTTCAGGACAAGCTGCATCATGGTGATGCTGATCGAGTCAAGCGTCAATCGGCGAAGCATTGGGCGCATCGCAGCAATCGCCGGCTCGGAGCACGTCCGGCGCGGCACGGTCCGGCTGACGCGCGCCGGCGGCCGCGTGCGCCAAGCTCGCTCAGGCGGCTGCGCTCAGCTCGCCGGTCACGAGCCGAAGCGCGGCGCGTTCGGCTTCGCGGGCATTGCGAAACACCTGGCCCTCGAGGGCATTGAAACGGTGGGACGCCGCGAAGAAGCGGAAGCCGCCACGATCGCGGACGACGATCCCCGCCGCCTGGGAGCTGACCTCGATGATATAGGTGTCGGACATTGCGAAATCCCGTCGTTCATTCCGGGCGTATAACAGGGCTCTATGACGAACGTTCCGGTCCTGGAGCCCCCGGCTATCCGATCTGCATGCCAACAGGAAATTGTGTGGATGTTATGTTGGCTGCGCTGCACGCGCCTTCGCCGTCACGACACGGCCGAATCAGCGTGGATCATTCGGGACGAGCGTCGGCCTGCGCAGCGACGCATCGGCCCCGCCGATGCGGTCGTGATGCTGACCGAGCAACTGATAGATGGTGCGCAGATCCTTCAACACCTCGACTTGATCTTCACGAAACGCACTGAGCTGATTCTCGTAGACGCAAATCCTGCGCTCGGCGTGGAGAAGCCGCTGCTGCAGCTTCTTCAGGACCTGCAAGATCAGTTTCTCGTCGACGTCCGACATGGACTTCCTCCCACCCTGTTCGCGCACCGCGCCCCGCCATTTCCCTGTGCCGGCATTTTTTTCCGGCTGGCCCTTTTGGCCTTGTTGATCGGAAGCGGACTACCAACCTCGATGCCCGTCCGATGCGCCACTCGAAGCGCGCAATGAGGCAGAGACGCGGCATCGCGCCTCCAAGCAACCAGAACTTGCAAATATCGTAAACACGCCTGCCCTGTGGACAAGGCCTACATCGCGCGAGATTGATCGGCACAGACGCCGCAAACGCGAGCTCGAATGAGCGCGCGCCGCCGGATCACGGTTCCTATGCCGAGCAAGTGGCATATGCCGGGCATTAACTGATGTTATTTTGGCGGCAGACCAAGATTGCGATCAGGCCGTGGTCGCCCCGTCGCGCCGGATCGGCTGCGGCCGGCCGTCGTCGTCGATCGAGACGTAGGTGAAGTTGCCGTCGGTGACGAGGATCGGCTGCTCCTCCTTCCGGCGCAGCACCCAGGCTTCGAGACGCACCGTCATCGAGGTGCGGCCGACGCGGACGAGATGCGCATAGACCGAAACGAGATCGCCGACATAGACCGCCTTGCGAAAGTTCATCGCCTCGATCGCGACCGTCACCGTGCGCGACTTCGCGACCTTGGCGGCGTACACGCCGCCGCCGACATCCATCTGGCTGAGCAGCCAGCCGCCGAAGATGTCGCCATTGGCATTGGTATCGGCCGGCATCGCCAGGGTGCGGATGCAGAGATCGCCGCGGGGCTCGGTCGGCGCGGACAGCGCGGCATGGACGGTCGCTTCGGTCACGTCGGATGGTCTCCAATTGCGGGAGCGTTCAAGAGGCGTCGAGCAAGGCCGTCAGTCGGGCCTCGCCATTTCGAACATCGCCTCCTGCATGATCTCGAAATAGTCGCCGCGACGGCCGGCGCGGACGATCGGATGCGCCAGCGCAGTCTGATAGACACCGTCCTTGATCAGCGTCTTGTCGATATGCACGCCGACCACCTCGCCGAGCGTCAGCCAGGCCTGCGCCTTGGCACCGTCGGCGCCCTGCAGCTGGATGATCTGCGTCACCTTGCACTCGAACGCGACAGGGCTTTCGCCGACGCGCGGCACATTGACGAACTTGCACGGCACCGGCGTCACGCCCGCAAGCTTGAACTCGTCGACCTCGCGCGCGACATGCGCGGCGGTCGCATTCATCTGCGTGGCCAGGCCGCGCGTCACCAGGTTCCAGACGAACTCGCCGGTGTCCTGGATGTTGGCGACCGAGTCCTTCCACTGCGTCGAGGAGAATCCGATGATCGGCGGGGTGTAGTTGAAGGCGTTGAAAAAGCTGTACGGCGCAAGGTTGACGTGACCGTCCGGATCGCGCGACGAGATCCAGCCGATCGGACGGGGGGCGACGATGGCATTGAAGGGATCGTGGCGGAGGCCGTGGCCGTTCTTCGGTTCGTAGAAATGCAGATCCCGTTCGGTCACGCCGTCGTCCCTTCCGTCATTGCGGGGAGCGCAAGCGACGAAGCTTCGCTCGAATGACGGCGAACTTAGCTTGCAGCGCCCCTGGAACCAAGCCCTGCCAGCACGAAATCGATCATCTCGTCGACCGTCGGGCCCGGCTTGGTCGCGCATTGCGCGATCATCTGCGGATGGAAGAAGCGCATCATCGCGGTCGTCGCACATTTTGCCGCCAGCGGCAGGTCGGTGACGGCGAATTCGCCGGAGGCCGCGCCCTGCCCGATCACGCGGCCGATGATCTCGGTGATCAGCAGCATGTGCGCCTCGCAGACGTCCCAGCTCTCCTCCATGGCCACCGCGACCATCTCGTGCAGCTTGTTGTCGCCGACATAGCGCTCGGTGTTCATGCGATGAATGGTGCCGAGCAGCTCGCCCAGCCGCGGCGCCGCAGGCCCCGCCCGCTCCGCGATCGCGATGGCAGCCGCCTCGACCTGCGCCATCAGCGTGCGGGCGACCCCCCGGTGGATCGCCTTCTTGGAATCGAAGAACCGGTAGACATTCGCCGGGCTCATGCGGAGCTCCTTGGCGATGTCGGCGACGGTCGTCTTCTGGTAGCCGATCTGTCGAAACAGACGCTCAGCAACGACGAGAATGCGTTCGTGCGTATCGGATTCGATATGGTCGGAAACCAGGGTCATCATGCCTGCGATCTTGTTGGTCCTTCATTCGGCGGCCTCGGCCAAAGGAAGCGCGGGCCTCGGCACGTCAACGTGCTGCGTTGCAGAATGATCCGCGTCCTTCGCTCCGCGCTCGTCCAGGCTCTTGCGGAACCATAGGGCATACAATCCTGGCAAGTACAGCAGCGTGAGAAAGGTTGCAACGAACAACCCGCCCATGATGGTGATCGCCATCGGGCCCCAGAACGCCGAGCGCGACAGCGGGATCATGGCGAGGATCGCGGCCAGCGCGGTGAGCACCACGGGCCGGGCGCGGCGCACCGTGGCCTCGATGATCGCGTCCTTGCGGGTCAGACCATGGGCGACGTCGGTCTCGATCTGATCGACCAGGATCACCGCGTTGCGCATGATCATGCCGGCAAGCGCAATCAGGCCAAGCAGCGCCACGAAGCCGAACGGCGCGTTGGCGACATTGAGCCCGAGTGAGGCACCGACAATGCCGAGCGGCGCGGTCAGGAACACCAGGATCAGCCGCGAGAAGCTCTGCAGCTGGATCATCAGCAGGGTCAGCATCACGATGACCATCAGCGGAAACAGCACGAAGATCGAGGCATTGCCCTTGGCGGATTCCTCGAACGCGCCGCCGGCCTCGATCCGGTAGGCGGGCTCGAGGTGGTTGCGGATATCCTGTAGCTTCGGCGAGATCTGGTTGGTGACATCGGGCGCCTGGACCCCGTCCGCCACGTCGGCGCGCACGGTGATCGCCATGTCGCGGTTGCGCCGCCACAGGATCGGCTCCTCGTGGGAATACTCGATCCTGGCGATCTGCTGCAGCGGCACCGCGACGCCGTTCTTCGAGGTGATGGTGAGGTCGCCGACATGGGCGAGATCCAGCCGCTCGGACGGCGCCGCACGCGCGACGACGCCGACCTTCTCGATGCCGTCGCGGATGGTCGTGACCTGCACGCCGGAGATCAGCATCGCCAACGACTGCGACACGTCCTGCGGGGTCAGGCCAAGTGCGCGGGCACGATCCTGGTCGACGACCAGCTTGAGGTAGGGCGACTGCTCGTTCCAGTCGAGCTGCGGATCCCTGACGTTCGGGTTCTGGCGCATGACGTCGCGCACCTGGTAGGCGATCTCGCGCACCTTGGCCGCATCGGGGCCGATGATGCGGAACTGGACGGGGAAGCCGACCGGCGGACCGAAATTGAAGCGATCGACCCGGACGCGCGCTTCGTTCAGCTCGCCATTCGCAGCCGCGGTCTCGATCTTGGCCTTGATGCGCTCGCGCGCGGCGACGTCCTTGGCGACGATCACGATCTCGGCGAAGGCTTCGTTCGGCAGTTGCGGGTTAAGACCGAGCCAGAAGCGCGGCGAGCCCTGCCCAACATAGGCGGTGTAGGTCTCGATGTCCTTGTCGTCCTTCAAGAGCGCTTCGGCCTTGCGTGCCGCCTTCTCGGTGACGCTGAAGGCGGTGCCCTCCGGCAGCCGCAGCTGCAAGAACAGCTCGGGCCGCTCCGACAGCGGAAAGAACTGCTGCTGGACATGGCCGAAGGCCACGATCGATGCCGCGAAGACGCCGACCGTCGCGGCAACGGTGGTGATTCGATGCGTGACGCACCAGCGCACGATGGCGCGCAGGCCGCGATACATGCGCGTGTCGTAGACCGCGTGCTCGTCATGGCCGTGATGGGCCTTCATGTCGGGCAGCAGCTTGACACCGATATAGGGCGTGAAGATCACGGCGACAAACCAGGACGCGACCAGCGCGATGGCGACGATCCAGAAGATGCTGCCGGCATATTCGCCGACGGCCGAATTGGCGAAGCCGATCGGCAGGAAGCCGGCGGCCGTGACCAGGGTTCCGGTCAGCATCGGGAACGCGGTGGATTCCCAGGCAAAGGACGCGGCGCGCATCCGGTCCCAGCCCTGCTCCATCTTCACCACCATCATCTCGACCGCGATGATGGCATCGTCCACCAGGAGGCCGAGCGCGATGATGAGGGCTCCGAGCGAGATGCGATGCAGGTTGAGCCCCATGATGTTCATGACGATGAAGACGAGCCCGAGCACCAGCGGCACCGACAATGCCACGACGATGCCGGTGCGCCAGCCGAGCGCCAGGAACGACACGAACAGCACGATCACCAGCGCTTCGACGAACGAGTGCACGAACTCGCTGACGGCGTGCTCGACCACCTTGGGCTGGTCGGCGATCTGCTCGATCTCGATGCCCTGCGGCACCGCCTTCATGAAATCCGCGGCGGCGGCGTGCACCTCCTTGCCGAGCTCCAGGATGTTGGCCTCCTTGGCGGTGACGACGCCGATGCCGAGCGCGGGCTTGCCCTCCTGCCGCACCTTGAAGCTCGGCGGATCGACGAAGCCATGGCTGACGGTGGCGATATCGCCGAGCCGGAACACGCGTCCGTTGCTTTCGACCGGCGTCTCCGCGACCGCCTTGGCGCCGTCGAGCGCGCCGGTGACACGCAGCGGCACGCGCTGCGACGAAGTTTCGACCGTGCCGGCCGGGGTCACATTGTTCTGCTTGGCAAGCGAATCGAACAGCGCCTGCGGCGTGATGCCGAGGGTGGCGAGCTTGGCATGGCTGAACTCGACATAGATGCGCTCGTCCTGGGTGCCGTAGAGATTGACCTTGGTGACGCCGGCGACCTTCAGCAGGCGCTGGCGCAGGCCTTCGGCGGTCTTCTTCAGCTGCGCATAGTCGGCGCCGTCGCCGGTCATCATGAACAGGATGGAATCGACGTCGGAGAACTCGTCATTGACGAACGGACCGATGATGCCCGACGGCAGCGACGACTGCACGTCGTCGAGCTTCTTGCGGATCAGATAGAACAGGTGCGGCACCTGGGCCGGCGGGGTCGAATCGCGGAAGGTCACCTGCATCGCGGTGAAGGCCGGCTTCGAATAGGTCTGCACCTTCTCGAAGTAAGGCAGCTCCTGCAGCTTCTTCTCGATGGGGTCGGCGACCTGGCTCTGCATCTCAGTCGCCGTGGCGCCGGGCCACATCACCGAGACGTTGACGACCTTGACGGTGAAGAACGGATCTTCGGCGCGGCCGAGCTTCTGATAGGAGAAGAAGCCGGCGACGCCGAGCGCGACGATCAGGAACAGCACCAGCGGCGGATGATTGACCGCCCAGGCCGACAGGTTGAACCGCTTCATGGGTGCTCTCCGAGATTCGATATCACTGGTCCGAGCCGTTGCTGTTAGTCACCGTCATTGCGAAAGAAGCGACCTGTCCGCCATAGCCCAAAGGGCGACGGCGGAAGCAATCCAGAATCCGCCTGCAGAAAAAACAGTCTGGATTGCGCCGTCGCTTCACTCCTCGCGATGACGACCGTTACGTCCGTCATTCCGGGGCGATGCGAAGCATCGAACCCGGAATCTCGAGGTTCCGGGTTCGCACTACGTGCGCCCCGGAACGACGGCAGAGCTAGAACGTCAGCGCCGACACGACGCGCACCCTCTGGCTGGGATCGATCTTCTGCACGCCGAGCGCCACGACCTTGTCGCCTTCGTCGACGCCTGACGTGACGAGCACGTCCTTGCTGTCATAGGCCTTCACCTTCACCGGCTTCAGCGCCACCTCGCCCTTGTCGTTGACGACGTAGAGCGACGGATCGCGGCCATCGCTGAACAGCGCCGACAGCGGCAGCCGCGCGACGCGCGTGGTGGCGGGATCGGCGAGCGTCAACGTCGCAGTCATGCCGAGCGAGACGGCGTCGCCGGCGTCCGGCAGCGAGAACTTGGCGAGATAGGTGCGCGTCGCGGAATCGGCGGTGGGCGCGATCTCGCGCAGCTTCGCCGCATATTGCTTGTTTGCCTCCGACCACAATGTGACGTAGGCGCTGCCGGTCTTGGCGCGTTCGAGCAGGGTCTCCGGGATCGCGACCACGGCCTCCTTCTCGGCAAAGCGCGCGACACGGATCGCGGCCTGGCCGGCGGCAACGACCACGCCTGGTTCGATCATGCTCGCGGTGACGACGCCGCGCGCGTCGGCAACCAGCGTCGCATAGGACAGCGAGTTGCGTGTCAGTTCGACCGAGCGCTCGGCGCGATTGAGCCGCGCCCTCGCCTCGTCGGCGGACGCCCTGGCCTGGTCCATCTGGGCATCCGTGGTCCAGCCCTTGGCGCGCAGCTCCTTGGCGCGGGTCTCGGCAGCGGAGGCCTGCGCCAGCACGCCGGTGGCGGCGCGGAATTCGGCTTCGGCCTGCTCGGCCTGCAGCTTCAGGTCGACCTCGTCGAGCGTGGCGAGCGGCTGGCCGACCTCCACGGTCTGGCCGACCTCGACCAGGCGCTTGGCGACCTTGCCGGCGACGCGGAAGCCGATATCGGCCTCGATGCGCGGCCGGATGGTGCCGACGAAGCTGCGCTCGGGCGTCTCGGCCTCGTAATGGACGGGCGCGACCAGGACCGGCCGGACCGGCTCGGCCTTCTGGGCGACGGTTTCATTGCACCCGGCCAGGGCGACGGCCATCGTGGCCAGCGCAAGGCCGGTCAACAGCTTGGAATAGCTCGCGAAAATCAGGCGGATCAACATGGGGCACCCTCGCTGCTCTTACGAGTAAGTGTCGAATGTCGAATGATGATTGTCAATATTCGTCAGCAATCATGACTTCGTGATCATCTGGACATGTTGCCGCAGGTGCTCAGTGGAGCGGCAGGCCGGCTCGGAACTCCGCCGTGCACTCACCCGCCACCGATTCCGGGGCCGTCCGCCGTCGCGGTCGAGCCCCGGCCCCGCAATCAGGGCATGCACCGTGCGCTTCACTCCGCGGGCGCCTGCCCGGCGAATTCGACCTTGCTCTCATGGCCGCCGAAGAACGCGAGCAGCCCGGCGATCAGCGGCAGCACCGACAGCGCGAGCAGGCCGTGGGTGGTGGAGCCGGTCGTGTCCTTGATCCAGCCGACCAGATAGGGGCCGCCGAAGCCGGCGAGATTGCCGATCGAGTTGATCAGCGCGATGGCGCCGGCCGCGGCCGTACCCGACAGCCATGCCGTCGGCAGCGTCCAGAACACGCCGAAGACACAGAACACGCCGATCGCCGCGACCGTGAGCGCAACCATGGTGAGCGTGGGATCGCCGATCATGCTCGATGCGGCCAGCGCCACCGCGATCAGGATCAGCGGCGCGCCGACATGCATCACGCGCTCGCGTGTCGCATCGGAATGCCGCGCCCACAGGATCATCGCGACGGTGCCGAACGCATAGGGGATCGCGGTGACGAAGCCTGTCTGCACATTGGTCAGTCCGAATGCCTTGACGATCTGCGGCAGCCAGAACTGCATGCCGTAGAGCGCGCCGACGAAGCCGAAATAGATCAGGCTGAGCACGATCACCTTCGGCGACGACAGCGCCTCGCCGAGCGTCATGTGGCCGGCGGCCTGCTTCGCCGCCGTCTCGGCCTCGAGCTTCGCCGCGAGCCAGGCCTTCTGCTCCGCGGACAGCCAGGTCGCATGCTCCGGCCGGTCGGTCAGGTAGAACCAGGTGACGACGCCGAGGATGACGGAGGGGATGCCCTCGATGATGAACAGCCACTGCCAGCCCTGCAATCCCATCAGGCCGTGCATGCCGAGCAGCAGGCCGGAGACCGGCGCGCCGATCACGGTCGAAATCGGCACGGCAACCGCGAAGGCGGCGAGGAAGCGCGCGCGATACTGGGCGGGGTACCAATAAGTGAGATAGAGGATGATGCCGGGAAAGAATCCGGCCTCGGCGACGCCGAGCAGGAAACGCAGCGTGTAGAAGCTCCACGGGCCCGAGACCAGCGCCATGAGCGCCGAGATGATGCCCCAAGTCACCATGATGCGCGCGATCCAGCGGCTGGCGCCGAACTTCTCCAGCGCCAGATTGCTCGGCACCTCGAAGATGAAATAGCCGATGAAGAAGATGCCCGCACCCCAGGCGAACACCAGCGGTGAGAATTTCAGCTCCGCATTCATGGTCAGCGCGGCGAAGCCGAGATTGACCCGGTCGAGATAGGAGAAGAAATAGGCCAGCACCAGAAACGGAATCAGGCGCCAGGAGATGGCGCGGATGGTCGCGGACTCGATATCGGAGCGGCCAAGCGCGGCCGGACTGGTGGCGGACGGACTCATCGATCTCCTCCCCGGAGCTTTCTGGACATTGATAGTTGAAGGCGGTGTTGAGCATCGGTCGTGGCAAGTCAATCGGAAAACCTGACATCCCACAGCCCGTCGGCGCATCGCGGGGGCGCGGCGCGCGCATGACGCCCTCCTCGCCCGAGATGCTCATCCGCGTCGTCGGCATCCTGCTCGGCATCTGGATCGACCGGATCGCGACGCGGCCTGCTTGGGCATAGGCCTGCCAACGGCAAGCCGCGATATCAACCGAAAGCTCAGATCGGCCCCGCGCCGGCGCGGCTGAAGAAGGCGTTGAGCTCCTCGGCCAGAACGGCAGGCTGCTCTTCCGGAATGTAGTGGCCGCACGAGGAGATGGTGATGCCCTCGACGTGATCGGCGACCTCCCTGAGCGGCGCGGCCATGTCCACGATCGATCCCTGGTCGGCACCGACGGCGAGCACCGGCGGCTTCAGCTTGCCCCTTTGTTTCAGCTCGCGGTTCTGACGCGCGGACAGTGCGGCGGCACGATAATAGGCGAGTCCGGCGCGCAAGCCGCCGGCCTTGGTCAGCACGCGGGCGTATTCGTCGAGATCGCGTTCGGAGAACGCTTCGGGATTGGCCCCTTTGCGGCGCAGGAACCAAGCGAGATAGTCGCGTTCGCGGCCGTGGATCAGCATCTCCGGGAGATCCGCGACGGCGTGGAACGCGAAGTGCCAAGTGCGCCACGCGCGGTCTGGCGCGAAGGGCAGCGCCTCTGGCAGCGTGACGCCGGGAATTCCCGCATCGAGCAGGGCCAGGCTGCGCACCTCGGCTTCGAACAGCGCCGCATAGGGATAAGCCACCCACGCACCGATATCGTGGGCCACCAGATGATAGCTGGTGACGCCGAGTTGCTGCAGCAGCCGATGCACCGCCGTGGCCAGGGTCTGAGTGTCGTAGCCTTCGGCTGGCCGGTCCGAATCGCCCTGCCCGGGGAGATCCGGCGCAATGACCCGATAGCGCGACGCGAGCAGCGGCATGAGCTTGCGCCAGGCAAACCAGCTTTCGGGAAAGCCGGCGAGCAGCACCACGACCTCGCCGGCCGGCGGGCCACCGCTGACATAGTGCAGCCGAAGGCCATCGACGGTCTCGAAGCGGTGGGTAAAGCCCGGCAACGACGCATCGGCGCGACCGAACGGCTCGGCCGCGACCAGCCGCGACGGACTTTTGGCAGAGATGGCACTCATCAACTCAGTCATGGATCATCCTCCTAATTATAGAACAATCGTTTCCTATTTAGACACGACATCACGCGAACAAGGCGGCAGCCTGGTCTGCCACGGCCATCATCTCGCTCCTCGTGCGCCCTGTCTTGCCGACCACCCGAAATCCCTGGATCACGCAGAACAAGGCTCGGGCCACGACTTCCGCGTCGAGATCCGGCCGGATCGATCCATCCGCCTGGCCCAGCCTGATCAGGTCGCGCAACAGAGTCTCGACCCGCCGTAACGCTCCGCGGACCTTGGCCGCGGCTTCCGCATCCAAGGTGGCGAGCTCGGCCGCGCTGGTCACGACGAGGCAGCCGCGCCGGCCTTCGCTGTCGCTGGCGGATTCCGCGTAGAACTGCAGCAAGGCCTCCAGCTTGTCGCGGCCGCTGGGCTGCGCATCGATGCGCTCGCGCACCTGCTGGTCGCGGCGCGCGATGTAATGATCCAGCGTCGCCAGGAAGATCGCGCGCTTGTCCGCGAAGGCCTTGTAGAGGCTGCCGGTGGCGAGCTTCATGGCCGCGCGCAGTTCTGCCAAGGACGCCGCGTGATAACCGCGCTCGCTGAAGACCACCAGAGCCCTGTTCAGGGCGGTGTCCATATCGAACTCGCGCGGCCGACCGGGCCCGCGGCGCTCGGATGAATCCTGTTGCGACCTCGTCATTCCTCCTTTTAGGAAACATTCGTTTCCAAATCAAGAGCGCTGAGCGGATCTCCGACGACCAGGTCAGTCTCCAAGCTGAAAGCGCTGGAACCGGTGCAGCTCGTCCTCGATGGTCCGCTTCAGCGCCTTGCGCCGGTCGCCGCGCGCCGCCTTGCCCTCGCCGACCCAGCTCCATTTCTGCATCAGGAGCTTGCCGTTCTGGCGGTCGGTCTTGAGATCGAGCGCGGCGACGATCTCGTCGCCGACTAGGACCGGCAGCGCGAAATAGCCGAACAGGCGCTTGTCCTTCGGGACATAGGCCTCGAAGCGATGATCATAGTCGAAGATCGCCTGCGTCCGCTTGCGCTGGATGATGAGCGGATCGAACGGCGACAGGATGTGCACGCGCTCGGAGCTGATGTCGATCGGCTCCTCCAGCGCGGCCGGCGTCGCCCAGTGCTCCTGCCTGCCGGCGCCCTCCAGCGTCACCGGCACGAGCTCGCCGCGCCGGACCCTGGCATCGATGACCCGGCGCACCGCGGCCTTGCTTGGCGCATTGAGATGGCAGAGCGAATCGAGGCTCACGACGCCTTGGGCGCGCAAGCCGCGGTCGAGCAGATAGGCTGCGATCTCGCGATCGTTGGCGCCCTTCGGCAGCCGTTGCCAGCCGAAATGCCGGGTGGTGAGGTCGTAGGTCTTGAGCATGCCGTCGCGGCCCGACACCGTCAGCACGCCCTCGTAGAAGCCGAGCTGCAGCGCGCGCTTCGACGGCTTGCGGCTGGCCCAGGCGTGGTCCTTCTCGCGCAGCACGTCGTCGTCGATGTCGCGGATCGTCAGCGCGCCGCCTTGGCGGATCAGCCGCATGACCTTGCGCGTATCCTCGGGCTTCACGGTCTGCAGCCAGCGATGGCCCTCGCGGCGGTAGCGGCGCATCGCCGGAACGAAGTAGCGGAAGTCGTGCAGCGGGATGTAGGACAGCGCGTGGGTCCAATATTCGAAGACGGTCTTGTCGGTGCTCTGCGCCTGCCTGAGATCGGCGCGGCGATAGGCGGGAATGCGGCTGAACAGGATGTGGTGATGGCAGCGCTCGATCACGTTGATGGTGTCGATCTGCACATAGCCGAGATGAGCAATGGCGGCGGCGACCGCCTCGGGGCCCGCGCCGAACGGCGCCTCGGCATCGAGCCGCTGCGCGCGCAGCCAGATGCGGCGCGCCTGCGGCTTGGAGAGCGGGATGGGCGTGGGGACAGCGGGCATGCCGCGCAATGGTGCGAGATTCGCCCCCGCTCCCGCAACGGCAAATCAGGCCGGCGAGATCCCCTTGCGGAACCTCACGGCTTGGCCTTGTCCGGAATGCTGCCGGTGGCGATCTCGGCCTTGCAGCTGGCGCGGCCGGGATCGGGCGCACGGCACTTGTAGATGCTGCCCGTCAGGCGGTCGACCAGCCAGGCCGTATCCTCGGCCGGACTTTCCAGGCCGACATAGCGGTTGCCGACCGCGGTGATCAGCGTCGACAGCAGGATCGATGCCGCAATGATGCCAGCCCCGATCAGCGTCGACATGGAACCGGCTGATCCCGTCTGATCCTGACTGCTCGCCCGATGGGACTGATAGTCGCGCCTGTGCGATGGGTTGAACACGGCTCTGCTTTTCTGTCTGCGTTTCTTAGACTACGAATCCAGTCGCCGTTCGCGTTCCTCAGGTTTGCGATTTTTTCCCGGCGAACGCTATCCGGTAGAACCGCATCTGGCCGATTTGTTGTTCGCTGACCGGCCACCTGCCGATCGCTTTGCGGCAGCGCGCGGCGCGTCCCGCGGACCACTCGCTTCGCCCCTCAAGGGCCGCCCCGTCCGGCAACGTGACGTCGATCACATTTGGCGCTTTGAACCCGTTCTATCGTTCACGCATCCAATGGCCATAGGGCATGACGACACGAGGATAACGACGATGACCCCATATTTTGGACGCTTTGCAGTTCAGGCGGCGGCGTTCTCCGCCATGCTGGCGATCGGCGCAGGCACCGCCCTCGCCGGCGAGGCCGTGTCGGCCGACAAGATCCTCAACGCGCTGAAGCCGAAGGCCGTGACGCGCGGCATTTCGGTCGGACCGCAGGCGACCCCGCAGGCCGACGCGGCAGCGCAGGCGAAGCAGGCGGCCTTCATCGACAGCATGCGCAACCGCAAGACCCGCTCGCTGTCGCTCGGCGAGCGCGAGCAGATCGCCGAGATCGCGGCGACCAAGCCCAAGATCGATCTCGAGATCCAGTTCGACTACAACTCGGCCGAAATCAGCAAGGCCTCGATGCCGGCCGTGCAGGAACTCGGCAAGGCGCTGTCCGATCCGAACCTGAAGGGCTCGACCTTCGTGGTTGCCGGCCACACCGATGGCATCGGCAGCGACGGCTTCAACCAGGATCTCTCCGAGCGCCGTGCCGACACCATCAAGCGCTATCTGGTCGAGAAGTTCGCCCTCGCCGGCCAGGACCTCGTCACGGTCGGCTATGGCAAGACCAAGCTCAAGGACGCGGCCAACCCGGCCGATCCGCTCAACCGGCGGGTCCAGGTCGTCAACATGGACACCAAGACCGCGGCGAAGTGAGCGCTCCGCCGCGCATCGCCCCGCCTGCCCACGGTCCCTGGCAGGCGGGGCGCCTTTTTGTCCGCACTTCAGATCCAGCTCTGGAACAGCATCAGCCGGGTGAAGGTCTGCATCGTCGTGCCGATGAAGGCGGCGCTGACCGGCAGCATCGCGACGAAGCCCAGCACCACGACGGCGACATAGCTCAACAGCACCCAGCGCGGCCAGCGGGTCAGCACATGCACGAGCGCGAGGCTCGCCAGCGTCGCCGACGGCAGGTAGTAGTAGATGAAGCTCAGCGCGCGCGGCAGCAGCGCCCAGGGCAGATAGCAGCCGAGATAGAACGCCAGGATCAGGAACGCCGCCGCGCTGCGCGTCGCGATGAAATCCCGGACGCAGATGCCGAGCGCGGCAAGTGCCGGCCACAGCACCAGCGGATTGCCGAGCAGCACCACCGCGGCGATGTCGGTGTCGCTGGTCTTGTCGAACAGGAACCAGACCGGACGGACCAGCAACGGCCAGGTCGGCCACGCGCTCATATAGGTATGGCCAGCAATCGCCGTGGTGACGCTGTCGGCGAAGATGCGCCGCTGCGCTTCGAAGATGCCGATGACGGACAGGCCGTGCAGCGGGACGAAGGTCGCGAGATAGCAGACAGTGGGCATCGCGACGAGGCACAGCACGATCTGCAGCCAGCTCAGTTGCGGCCATTGCTCGGGCCGATACCAGTCGGTCGGCTCGCCATCTCCGAACGAGGTCTGCCAGTGCTGCAACAGCTTGATGAGACCGATGATGAGAAGCGCCGTCAGCAGCGGAAACAGCCCGCTCCATTTGCAGGCGATCGCAAGGCCGAACAACGCGCCCGCCAGCGCGAACACGACCTGCGGCCGGCGCTGCCTGAACGAAAACAGAAAGGCCGCGATCGCGAGCAGGCTGAAGGCGAGCGCGCCGATGTCGAGCATCGCGATGCGCGCCTGCACGAACAGCATCTGGTTGAAGGCCGCGAGCAGCGCCGCTGCGATGGCAGGCCATTGCGCCGCGAACAGCGCCAGGCCGCACAGATAGATCGCGGCAACTGCGAGCCCGCCGAGCACGGTACCGGGATAGCGCCATGCGAAGGCGTTGTCGCCGAACGTCCTGATCGACAGTGCAATCAGCTCCTTGGCGAGCGGCGGATGCATCGGGTTGAGCTGCGGCGTCGCCGGCGCCAGTCCCAGCATCTGCCGCGCCGCCGGGACGTAATGCACCTCGTCGAAGACGAATTTCGGCGGCGAGGCGAGCCCGATCATCAGCACGACGTGCGCGATCGCGAAGATCAGCAATGCCGTCATCACACAGCGGCGGACCGACAGAGCGCCATCCTGCGCAACCTCGCCGTCCTCGTCGTCGTCATCCCGGCGAGCAGCAGATACCTTCATGGGCCTCCGCGTTGAACTGATCTCACGGTGGCGGCAACTAACCACCGAACGGTCATCGAGGCAAACTTGTGCCCATTTTACAACAACCCCGCGCGCCGTCTTCGGCTAGATTGAGCAGGAAACAATCTTCGGTGTGGATATGAGTCTGCGTCGCCGAACCTGTGTCGCTGCGATCTCGGCGGCCGCCCTGCTGGGCGTCGCGGGCGGCGCAAGCGCCGACAGCCGCATCGGCGAAGCCGTGCTGGTGCAGAAGGACGTGCTGCGCGTGGCAGGCGCCTCGAGCAGCCCGATCAGCATCGGCGACGGCGTCGTGCGCAACGAGACCGTGCGCACCGGCAATGACAGTGCCGCGCGGCTCGTCATGATCGACAGCACCAATCTCTCGCTCGGCGCCAACGCCACCCTGACGCTCGACCGCACCGTCTTCAACGACGAGACCAGCTATCGCGACATCGCGATCCGGCTCGGCACCGGCGCGTTCCGCTTCGTCACCGGCCATTCCGAGAAAACCGCCTACAAGATCAACACGCCGCTGGCGACCATCGGCGTGCGCGGCACCATCCTCGACATCCGCTCGCAGCGCGGCCAGACCATGGTCGTGCTGCAGGAAGGCGCCTCGCGGGTCTGCACCCTCACCTTCCAATGCCTCGAGCTGACGCAGCCGGGCGACACCGCGATCATCACCGCGACCGGCCAGGGCCGAAGCGCGATCAAAAAGACCGGCAATCCGTCGTGGAGCTTTGCCGCCACCTGCGCGTCGACATCGGGCCTTTGCACGGTCACCGATCTCGCCAGTAATGCGCCGCCGCAGGACTTCACCGGCATCCTGTGCGGGCGGTGACGATGAGAACGCGCCGCGATCAGCTTGCTCTCCTGATGACCGCCATCGCCGCCGGGCTGCCCGCGCTCGCCCTGCAGGCCGCGCCGGCCGCCGCGCAGAGCAGTTGCGGGGCGGACAATTTCGCGGCGGCGCTGTGCCCGACCCCGTCGCCGTCGCCGACCTCCTCGCCCACCGCAACGCCCACGCCGTCGGCCACGCCGACATCGACCTCCAGCCCGACGCCGACGCCCTCGCCCTCGATCTCGCCGACCCCGTCGCCGACGCCCACCGGCGCGGGAAACAGCGCGAACGCGATCAACGGCCTCGCCGACCAGCGCTTCAACCAGATGATCACCAACCGCGTGCTCGGCCTGGTGCTGCTCGGCGTCAACGAGCAGGTCAACTGCAACGACTGCGTCAGCGCGTTCGGCTCGGCCGGCTCGTTCTCGGCCGGCATCCATGGCCGCAAGCAGCTCACCAACAATCTGGCGCTGCTTGCCGGCCTCGCCTACACGCACTACGACGAGGACGGCTACCACGTGACCTCGGCGCCGATCGGCGCCTTCGCGCTGCGCTACGACTTCACCGATTGGGGCTCGTCGCGGCCGTTCTTCGACATCGGCACGATCCTGACGCCGTATGAGCGCGTGCGCTACGGCCGGAGCTATGCGACGAGCCTCGGTAACGTCACGGTGGACGGCACCACCACGGCGTCGAACTACGCGGTCTATGGCCGCGCCGGCTGGATCAGCCGGTTGTCGCCGCGCGACGAGCTCGCGGCGTCGGTCGAGCTATGGCAATTGTGGCAGCACGTCGCCCGCTATCGCGATCCCGCGCTCGCCTTCAACCCGTTCGATGCGACGATCGCCGGCGGCACCGACCGCACCAGCCTGGTCAAGGTCGGCGGCCAATGGACCCACCTGTTCGGCTCCAGCATCGAAGCCAACATCAATGGCGGGTATGTCCAGTCGTTCGCGACCAGCTCCGGCATCGTCGCCGCCGTCACCGGCAGCGGCACGGTGACGCCGACCATGGGCAACCAGGGCTGGTTCGAATATGGCGGACGGCTGGGCTTCCGCCTGCCGCAGGGCTGGATCGCCGATCTGTTCGTCAACGGCACGCTCGGCCCGCAGCCGGTCGGCAACACCATCCACGGCGGCATGGGCCTGCGCGTCCATTATTAGCGGCTGGCCCGGCGCCGAGCGGATCACCCTCGCTCCGTCAAAATTTCATGATCGGCCTGCGCTCGGGTCGCCTTGACCCGCGCCCGCCGGCGGACCTATTGAATGATAATCATCATTTAAACGCGATGGTTCGCCAGGCGCGCGGAGATCCGATGGACGTTTCCACCCAGGCGACCACCGAAGCCCGGCCCGGTGTTGCGGCGGCGCCGTTCGAGCCGGCCCCGGATCCGCCGCGCGCCAAGGCCGCGTCGGTCCGCACGGCATTGCTCTCCGGCCCGGTGCTGCCGGCGCTGTTCCGGTTGGCGCTGCCGACCATGACCGTGCTGGTGGCGCAAACCGCGGTCAACGTCGCCGAAGCGTATTACGTCGGCTTCCTCGGCACCGATGCGCTGGCCGGCGTCGCACTGGTGTTCCCGATCTTCATGCTGATGACGATGATGTCCAATGGCGGCATCGGCAGCGGCGTCTCCTCGGCGGTGGCGCGCGCGGTCGGCGCCGGGCACAACGCCGATGCCGATGCCATCGCCTTCCATGCCATCGTGCTGGCGGTGATCGCCGGCGGCCTGTTCACGCTTGCGACCGCCCTGTTCGGCCCGGCGCTGTACCATGCGCTCGGCGGGCGAGCCGGCGCTCTGGAGGCGGCGCTGCGCTACTCCAACTATCTGTTCGCCGGCGCCGTCCCGGTGTGGATCGTCAATCTGCAGGCGGCGGCGCTGCGCGGCGCCGGCAATGTGCGGGTGCCGGCGCTGGTCACCCTGGTCGGCGCGCTGGTCATGATTCCCGCCTCGCCGCTGCTGATCTTCGGCATCGGCCCGCTGCCGGGGCTCGGGATCGCCGGCGCGGGCATCGCCTTCGGCCTGTATTACTGCGGCGCCATGCTGGTGCTGGTGCGCTACATGACCTCTGGCCGCTCCAGCCTGCATGTGCGCGTTGCGCGGCTACAGGGCCGGCTGTTCGCCGACATCCTGAAAGTCGGGCTGCCGACCGCGCTCAACGCGGTCATGGTCAATCTCACCGTCATCCTGGTGACCGCGCTCGCCGGGCGCTTCGGGACCTCCGAGCTCGCCGCCTACGGCATCGCCTCGCGGCTCGACTACATCATGATCCCGATCCTGTTCGGGCTGTGCACGGCCACCCTGACGATGGTCGGCATCAATGTCGGCGCCGGCCAGCGCGGCCGTGCGCGCCGCATCGCCTGGATCAGTGCCCTGGCGGGCGCAGCCCTGGTCGGGATCATCGGCCTGATCGTGGCGCTGCACCCGCCGCTCTGGCTCGGCCTGTTCAGCCGCGACGCCGGGGTTCTGCGCGAGGGCGCGACCTATCTGCGCACCGTGGCGCCGGCCTACGCCGCGCTCGGCTTCGGGTTCGTGCTGGCTTTTGCCGGCCAAGGCGCGGGGCACGTGCTGTGGCCGTTCGTCGGCTCCGCCCTGCGCGTGCTGATCGCGGCGGGCGGCGGCTACATCGCAATCATCATGCTCGGCGGCGGCATGGCCTCGCTCGCCGCGATGGTCACGCTGTCGCTCGTCGGCTACGCATTGGTGTGCAGCCTCGTTCTCTCGCCCCGGATCTGGCGCTCACCTCGTTAGCGCGACGTCCACCGACGGGCGCAATCCAACCGCCTGCAACTCACGACAGTCACCGCCAAATACAAGCAATTCACGCGGCTACTACCAGTGAGTGGTGCGAACGGGCACCTCTCGCTGATCCGGCAAACAGACTGATAACCTTCGGTTCCCACGACCCCGTCCACGGGTTCCTTTATGGAACCGGATTCAACATGCGGTAATCTCTGACCGCCACTTCCTTGCAGCAGGGGCTCGCATCCGCCGGCGTCGAGCCTCGGACAGCCATCAGCAGGAAGCGTTGCACATGACCGCATCGATTTCGTCGAAGACTCTTCGCGATCTGGCATGGAGATTTGGCCGCGCGAAGGATGGCCAGATCAGCATGATCTTCGCCATCACCATCATCCCCATCCTGGTGTCGGTCGGCGCCGCCGTCGATTTCGCCAAGTCCAGCGACACCAAGGCGCAGTTGCAGAAGTCGGTCGACGCCGCGGTCCTCGCCGGCGTGACCCAGGCCAGCGCGCAGCAGGTCTCGACCGCGAGCGCGGTGTTCTCGGGCAGCTTCAAAGGCCGGTTCGGCACCGGCACAACGGCGACCTTCACGCCCAATAGCGACGGCTCGCTGTCGGGCACCGCGACGACCTCGGTGAAGACCTCGTTCCTCAACGTGATGGGCACGACATCGCTCGGCGTGACGGCGTCCGCAACGGCCAAGGCCGGCGCGCAGACTACGTCGCCCGTGTGCATCCTGCTGGTCAGCACCATCAACGCGCAATCATTGCTGGTGAATTCCGGGGCCCAGCTCAATGCGCCGAGCTGCGAGATCCACGTGCTGTCGACGCAGAGCCCGGCCGCGATGTTCAACGCCACGCTCAACGTCAAGCGCATCTGCATCAAGGGCACCAATATCACCAAGAACGGCGGCGCCACTCCGCCGGCCGAGACCGGCTGCGCGGCGATCTCCGACCCATTTGCCGGCAAGCTGCCCGCCGTCACGGTGGGCGCGTGCACCACCAACAACAAAGTCTATGATCCCGGCTCGGTCACGCTCAGCCCCGGCGTCTATTGCGGCGCGACCAATTTCAACGGCTCCGGCACGCTGACGCTCAATCCGGGCCTCTACGTCATCAAGGGCGGCGCGATGACCTTCAACTCGGGATGGACGGTCACCGGCAGCGGCGTCACCTTCTATCTCGTCGACCAGAACGCGACGCTCACCTTCAACGGCAACGTCAATGCGACGCTGTCGGCGCCGACCAGCGGCACCTACGCCAATATCCTGATGTACGAGCCGAGCGGCCTGTCGACGACGAACCTGCCGATCAACGGCACCAGCAGCTCGTCCTACACCGGCCTGATGTATCTGCCGAGCCGCAACGTCACCATCAACTCGGTCTCGACCATGAGCAGCAACAGCGTCACGATGGTGTTCAACACGCTGATCCTGAACCAGACCAACTGGGCGATCGCGCCCGGCGCGTTGTCGATGTCGGCGGCGAGTGGTCCGGCCGGCACGGCGTTCCTGTCGAGGTAGTTGCCATAGCTGAGCCAATTCTCGTGAGTGCTGTTTCAGCGGCTTGTCGCCGGGACTGACGACCCGGCGAAAAGATATCAGCTCCTCTCTTAGGAGATGAAACGGAGCTGCATCCCGCCACCGATACTGCTTCCCCCTCCCCGTTCTTCACGGCAGAGGGAACGCGGTGTCGCTGGCGGCTGCAGCGTCGTTTCAGCACTGCAGGGACTTCACCAGCTCACCAGAGCCGCTCGCGCCCTGCGTCTCGGCCGCCGCCTCTGCCGACTCCACAAGCCGCCGCCGGCCCGCCCACTCACCTTCGTCGCCACTCCCTCCCCTTGACACCCTCTCCCGTTTCAGATGATGTTACGTTATAACATTGCATAAAGAGGCCGCATGCCCGCTCGCCGGCACCGACCCCTCCCCCTGAAGAGGCTGTTCGATCTCGATGCGCAAACTCCCCGCCACGGTCTTGTCCGGCTTCCTCGGGACTGGGAAGACCACTTTGCTCAACCCCATCCTGAACAACCGCCAGCGACTGAAGGTGGCGCCGCGCCAACGAGGCGGCCTGACCAGCCCGCATCCGAACCGAAAGTCCTCCGGTGCAACGAACCGCGAGACACACGCGCGACAGTCGCCCCTGCTTCGCGTGTGAGAGGGAAGGCGTTATAGCCGCTCCCTGCCCGGCGGAGCCGTCGCGAGACGGCTCCGCCATTTCCTTGATGGCTACGACTTCGACTCGGCGGGATCGCGGTGCACCGGGTCGATCCACAGCACCGTCTCGGGCTTCTCGACCGGCTCGATGTCGATGTTGATCGCGACCGCCTCGCCGTCGCTGCGCACCAGCACGCATTCCAGTACTTCGTCCGGGCTCGCATTGATCTCCTGGTGCGGCACGTAGGGCGGCACGAAGATGAAATCGCCGGGACCGGCCTCCGCGGTGAACTGCAGCCGATCGCCCCAGCGCATCCGCGCCTTGCCCTTCACGACGTAGATCACGCTCTCGAGATGACCGTGATGATGCGCCCCGGTCTTGGCGTCAGGCCTGATCGTGACCGTGCCCGCCCACAATTTCTGCGCTCCGACGCGCGCGAAGTTGATCGCCGCCTTACGGTCCATGCCCGGCGTCGACGGCACGTTGGAATCGAGCTGATTGCCCGGAATGACGCGGACGCCGTCGTGCTTCCAGCGCTCGTCGCCGTGATCGTGGGAATGGCCGTGCGCGTGATCGTGAGAGCCTGACATGATTTCTTCTCGGGATTTCATCTGTTCGAGGGAACCAAGCCATTGTTAGCCGAAATGCCGCAGCGAAGCTATTCGCAGTTCCCCACGAACCTTTCTGCATCGCGTGCGTTGGATCGGTGGAGTTCACACAAACAGCGGAGGACGAAGTCATGGGTGCCACCACCGACAAGATCAAGGGCGTCGCCAACGAGACCATCGGCAAGGCCAAGCAGGGCATCGGCGAAGCCACCGGCTCCGAGCGCCTGCAGGGCGAGGGTGCCGTGCAGGAAATCAAGGGCAAGGGCCAGCAGGCGCTGGGCGATGCCAAGAAGGCGACCAAGGACGCGGTGAACACCGCCGCCGGCGCCGCCAACAAGAATCTCTGAGCAGGATCGGCGCGGTCGCGGAGATCGCGCGAAGACGCTATCAACTACAAGACCGGCCCCTCACGGGGCCGGTCTTTGCATCGTCGTTAGTTGACGAGAGATGGCAACTATCAGCCAGATCATTACAGCGCTCCAGCCGGCGCCCATGAATGCGCCCTCTCCCCTTGTGGGAGAGGGCATGTAGGACAGCGCCACAAGCTCGGTCGGGTGAGGGGTCTCTCTCCATGAGCGTCGCTCGCCGAGAGAAACCCCTCACCCCATTGTGTTCGCGGTTGGGCCCGTGATGCCCTCTCCCACAAGGGGAGAGGGCGCTGTATCGCGCAGCACGCTTGGTTGCCCTCCCGGCATCATTCGCGCGCCTTACTTCACGCCGAGCAGTTCGACGTCGAACATCAGCGTCGCGTTCGGCGGAATCACGCCGCCGGCGCCGCGGGCGCCGTAGCCCAGTTCGGGCGGAATGATCAGGGTACGCTTGCCGCCGACCTTCATGGTGGCAACGCCCTCGTCCCAGCCGGCGATCACGCGCTTCATGCCGATCGGGAATTCGAACGGCTCGTTGCGATCCACCGACGAGTCGAATTTCTTGCCCTTCTGGCCGTTCTCATAGAGCCAGCCCGTATAATGCATCACGCAGGTCTGACCGCGCGTCGGCGTGGCGCCGGTGCCTTCCTTGGTGTCGATGATCTGCAGTCCGGAGGGAGTGGTCATGGTCTTTCCTGTGGGTTTGGCGGAACTGGTCTGTGCCGAGACCGCGCGGGAGCCCAGCAAGACACCGGCCGCGGCCGATGCCGCCGCCATCAGCGCAACTCTTCTGTTCATCGGACGCCGCATGCTCCAGACCGCCTCTGCTCGTTCACGGGAGCCGCGGTTTAGCTCATGCGGGAGCGGCTGACCAGCCCGGCATCGACTTCCGAAAAAAATAATTCACTTGCGTATAATCGGAATTCATGATTATCTCCCCCGCATCCCGCCTCACCGCAGAGGGGCGTAGCGCGCGATCGTCACGACACGCGAGGTGGGATGCGATGGCCGCGTTGTTGCCGCAGCGTGTCTTCGGACGCGCCGACGAACGGCAGCTTGCGGACGTGAAGTCGCAGCGTCCTGATACCCCGATGCTGGTATCACGCGCAGTGCGCGCAAGCGCATTGTCGCAATGGTGGCCAACAAGCCCGGCGCACCAGGGAGACTGCGTATAAGCGTGAAGACCGTCGCGCAGGGAATGCCGGTGGTGGATTCAATTGGTCGTCGCAACACTCGATGAGGAGGTTGCGATGGGCATTCGAAAGAAACGGTCAACGCGGGGC